>CAZMHC010000011.1:0-49834 GCA_964565955.1 uncultured Occallatibacter sp. | reverse complement strand
AAGATGCCCGCCTCAAACTAGCCCTTCAGGCTCATTCCTGGATTGGAAAAGACTGCATTGTCTCATGACCGAGGGAGAGCCTGTGAACGAGAGCGGCGGGACTGGAGAGCGATGAAACTTCGCATCGGAAGCCGAGGTTCGCAACTGGCGCTGTGGCAGGCCAACCATATTGCCGGTCTGCTGCGCGGGCAGGGGCACGCGGTCGAGATCGAGATCGTCAAGACTACCGGCGACCGGATGCAAGAGGCAACCTTCGCTCAGGTTGGGTTCATGACCGGCTTGAAGGGAATCTTTACCAAGGAGATCGAGGAGGCGCTGGCCGATGAACGCATCGATCTGGCCGTCCACTCGCTCAAGGACCTGCCGACGGAACTGCCGGAGCCGTTCGCTCTCGCCGCCACGCCGCCGAGAGTCGATCCACGGGACGTTTTCGTCTCCGTCAATCATGCCAATCTGGCGGCGCTGCCGCTAGGCGCGCGCGTGGGAACCAGCAGCCAGCGGCGCAGAGCGCAGTTGAAGGCGCTGCGGCCGGATTTGGAGCCGGTCGAGTTTCGCGGCAATGTAGATACCCGCCTGCGCAAGCTGGCCGAGGGGCAAGTGGAGGCGATTCTGCTGGCCGCGGCCGGCCTGGATCGCCTGGAAAAAACCGAATGGCTCCGCGAGCGGCTGGAGCCGAAGGATTTTTGCCCCGCCGCCGGCCAGGGCGCTCTGGGCATCGAAACGCGCCGGGACGATGCGGCCACGATGGCCGCCGTCGCCTTCCTCGACGATGCGCCCACTCGCTTTGCCGTCACCGTCGAGCGGACGGCGCTGACCGCACTGGGCGGCGGTTGCCAGGTTCCCATCGGCATTCACTGCCGGCCGGGGCTGGGCGACGAGGAAGGCTTTTGGGAGATTTTTGCCGTCGTCGCATCTCCGGTGACCGGCTCCGCCGCGCGCGTCTTCCATCGCCGCAATCGCGCTGGCGCAAACGCGGCCGCGCTGGGCCTTCTCACCGCGCAAAAGCTGATGGAAGCCGGCGCGGGCGCGCTGCTGGGAGAGGCGCGATGAACGCGCCGCTGACCGGAAAGCGCGTCCTGGTCACTCGCTCCGTGCGTCAGGCGACGAAGTTAAGCGAAGGCCTGCGCGCCCTGGGCGCAACTCCAGTCGAGGTCCCGGTGCTGGAGATCGTTCCGCCCGATTCCTATGCGCCGCTGGACGATGCTTTGTCGCATTTGGAGCGATTCGACTGGCTCATCTTGACCAGCGCGAACACGCTCCATGCGATCAGCGCCCGCTGCGCCCGTTTAGGCATAAATCCAGCCGGCGCGGAAGAGTTGAAGGTGGCATCGGTTGGGAAAGCCACGGCGGAGGCGGCGCGGGATTGCGGATTTTGCGTGGCCGTTGTGCCCGAGGCCCAAGTCGCCGAGGGCTTGGTCGCGGCGCTCGGTGAAAGCGTTCGCGGCAAGCGCGTTCTCTTGCCGCGCGCCGCCGTTGCCCGCGATCTGATTCCCGATGCTCTGCGCGAACTTGGCGCAACGGTCTCGGTCGTGGACGCTTACCGCAATGTCCTGCCCGCAGATGCGCCCGAACTGCTGCGCCTCGCGGCGAAGCAGGGAATCGATGCGGCGACCTTCACCAGTTCCTCGAGCGCAACCAACTTGGCCGAGGCCGCGCGCGTAGCCGGGATCGCCTGGCCTCTCGCTGACGTTCCAGCCGTATCCATTGGACCGATTGCCAGCAAGACCCTGCGCGATCTCGGTTGGGAACCCGCCGCCGAGGCAAATCCCTTCGATCTTCCCGGCCTGCTTGTCGCCGTCGCTCAAATGTTGCGAGGGTAAGTCGCATAGCTATCAGCCCGACCGCCACCGATCGAAGACGGTCCGACTCTCACCCCTCGACGGGCCAATTTCATAAAGATGTAGATCGTGTCCCGATGGACATCCAGCCCCGCTCACCGCGCCTTTTCTCTCTATCGCTGAAGTAAGTTCATGCTAAACTGTCCATCAACTCGGAAAACGGAGTCGCCTCCTTTCGGCCTTCCCCGAAAGCATAGCAAGAAATAACGCCACATAAGAGCGCGGTTCTGTCTCCGGGAATCCCCATGTTGCCAAGGAGAGGTCTATGAATGATCCACGCCGATCGTTGTGTCTGGCTGCGATGACGATCCTGGTTTCCGGTCTCGGTGTTTCCGCTGCGTCCGAGACCGTCGCTCCCAATGCGCGTATCCTCGCGCCCATCGACAATGCGGCGCGCGTGACTCTGGCGGGCAACACCCGCCCCGAAGCCACAGCCGCCAACGACCGCGGCCAAGTGGACGATAGCCAACCGCTCGAGGATATGCAGCTTCTTCTCAGCCGCTCTCCCGCCCGGCAGGCGGCTCTGGATGCCTATGTGGCAAGCCTCTCCGATAAAAGCTCTCCCAACTATCGAAAGTGGATCGCGCCGACGCTGATAGGCGAGAACTACGGCGTGGCCCTGTCCGATCTGGACCAAGTGGTGGACTGGCTCAAGTCGTCTGGATTCATCGTCAATGTGGTTTACCCGAACCGTGTGCTCATCGATTTCTCCGGCACTGCGGCGCAGGTCCGGGAGGCCTTCGGAACCGAGATTCATTCTTATGAGGTCGACGGCGCGCGACATATCGCCAACGCTAGCGATCCGACAATTCCAGCCGCGCTCGCGCCGGTGGTCGCGGGCATTGTCTCGCTCCACGACTTTATGCCCCATCCCCTGCGCAAGCCCAGGCCCGACTACACGTTCACCAACTCCGGATCGACCTACTACGCCGTCACTCCGCCCGACCTGGCCACGGTTTACAACCTGAATCCGCTCTTTGCCGCCGGTTACACGGGAAAGGGACAGTCCATCGCCGTGATCGAAGACACCAACGTCTATACCGCCGCCGATTGGACCGCCTTCCGCAAGGAGTTTGGTCTCTCCGGCTACTCTTTCGGATCGTTCACTCAGGTTCATCCCTTGCCGCCCAGTGGAAACAACAACTGCCTCAATCCCGGCGTGGTGGTGGGAAACGACGCCGAAGCCATCCTCGATGCCGAATACGCTTCGGCCGCGGCCCCCAACGCCGCCATCGAACTCTACTCCTGCACCGACACTTCGACCACCTTCGGCGGCCTCATTGCCCTCGAAAACCTCCTCAACTCCAGCGCCAGGCCGCCGGCCGCGGTCAGCATCAGCTACGGCGAGTGCGAGGCTGAAAATGGGGCCGCCGCCAACGCCATCTACTACGCCACTTACGAGCAAGCGGTTGCCGAGGGCGTATCCGTCTTTGTCTCCGCCGGCGACGAGGGCGCCGCCAGTTGCGATGCCGACCAGACAACGGCTACCCACGGTATCGGGGTCAGCGCATTCGCCTCCACGCCATACAACGTGGCTGTCGGAGGAACCGACTTCGGCGATACTTACGCTGGAATCGATTCCACCTACTGGAACCCGGACAATACAAAGACCTTCGCCTCGGCCGTGAGCTACATTCCTGAGATTCCCTGGAACGACTCCTGCGCCAGCGAACTGATCTCCACATACGTGGGCTTTGCCACAACCTTCGGATCGACCGGCTTCTGCAATAGCGCCACGGGCACTGCCGACTTCCTGAGCACCGCCGCCGGAAGCGGCGGACCCAGCGGCTGTGCCACCGGGACCCCAAGCATCTCCGGCGTGGTCGGCGGCACTTGCAAGGGCTACCCCAAGCCCTCCTGGCAATCGCTCGTGGGAGTGCCCGAAGACGGTGTGCGCGACATTCCCGACATTTCCCTCTTTGCCGCCAACGGCGTCTGGGGCCATTACTATGTCTTCTGCTACAGCGACCCGGCCAAAGACCAAGGCGGTGCGCCCTGCACCGGAGCGCCCAGCGGCTGGTCCGGTGCAGGCGGCACCAGTTTCGCCTCGCCCATCCTGGCCGGCATTCAAGCGCTGGTCACCGAGAAGTGGGGACGGCAAGGCAATCCCAATCCCGTTTATTATGCGATCGCGGCCTCCGAGTATGGCGCCGCTGGCCGCTCTACCTGCAACTCCACCCTCGGAAACGCCATTGGCTCCGCTTGCGTCTTCCATGACGTGACCCTGGGCGATATCGACGTCAACTGCGCCGCACTGGTCAGTGGGAAGGGGAGCAAAAGCGCTTCGACCCCCTATAACTGCTACTTGGACGGCACCGCCAATGGGGCGCTCTCCACTTCGTCCAAGAGTTACTCCCCAGCCTACAAGACCGCAACAGGATGGGATTTTGCAACCGGCATCGGCAGCGTTAACGCCTACAATCTCGTCATCAGCGCCGATTGGTAACTCGGTTCCCTCCCCGAACCGCCCGGCGGCGCGGAGACGCAAGACTCCGCGCCGTCCGCATCCAATGCGCTGTTTCTCAAATGGCTATACAAATAGTTGTCATTCTGAGCGAAGTCTGGCGCGGCTTTTTGCGCCAGGCTGAGTCGAAGAACCTGATGTTTGCAATGCCCATGCACTGTATGGAGATTTTGTAGACGCCGCACCAACCCCTCAAAACCCCTCCAGCACATCCGCCGCCAGTTGCCGCGCGAACTCCCGCGAGAGCCGCTCGATAGCCGCCGGATTCTCCTCGAAAAACGTGGGAAGATCGGTGGTGGATTGGTACTGCTGGCGAAAGACATAGTTCTTGTTCTCGTAGAGAACCTTGCCGTCGCGTCCGGTAAGCGTCACCGAGACCGCCACGGTGATGAGGAAGCTGGACGACTCCTGGGTGGTGGCGTTGTAGGTCAATGGCGCCGCGTACTCTTTGAGAATGGTCCCGCGCAAGACGGCATCCGCATCCGCGTCTTCCTTGGGGGTAACTCGGAAGCGGCTGCGCGCGGCGAACTCGCGGATCACCGCGCCGGTCATAGCCGTCTCGGTATGGTAGGCATCGGTCTGCGTGGCGAAGACCGGAATAGAGAGGGTGCGCACTCCGGGCGGCAGGTGGGTGGCCGCGCCCAGGGTGTGATACCCGCATCCGGCGAGCGAGAGCAGGGCAAAAGTGATCGGGGCAAGAGTGAGCCGGCGCATGACTCATCTTAACGCGCAGCCGTGCAGGGAAGCCCGACAGGTCGCGGCGTAGTTTCCGGTTTGCCGGCGATCCGCCCGGAACCCCAGCCTGGCACTCGCCAGCCCCGGATATATGAATCGGCGATAATTCGCTCATCGAACTGGCGACCCTGCCGACACGCTCATTTCCCCTTTAGTTTGGTCGAGATGACAGAGTTACAATGACTGAACCTGTGCCATACTGGAGAAAGTTTGAATTCCGCCCCATGGCTTTGTCCGGAGAATCTTATGCGGAAGGCCCGTATAGAGATCATCGCTTCAGCGTTCCTTTTGCAGGTCGCTTTTCCCTCGCTGAACTGCTACGCACAGGCACAGGCCGCGCAGTCTCGGTATCCGGACATGGCCCCTCTCGGACAGTATCTGATGCCGGAGAGCGCGGAGATTGCGCTGGCCCACAGCGCTGCTCCGGCGTCTATCTCTGCTGCCGCCGAGGTGATGGTGCTGCGGCGGGAAGGCTACGCGATCGCGGTGAAGGGCAATAACGGCTTCGTATGTATCGTCGAGCGATCGTGGGGCAAGGCCACCGACGACGCGGAGTTCTGGAATCCGAAAATGCGCGCGCCCCATTGCTTCAATCCGCAGGCAGCCAGGACGTTTTTGCAGATTTACCTGATGAAGACCAAACTGGCGCTGGCAGGCAAGTCGAAGACGGAGATACTCAACGCGACCGCATCCGCGCTGGACCGTAAAGAACTGCCGCCGCTGGAGCCGGGAGCAATGGCCTACATGATGTCGAAACAACAGTACTTGAGCGACCGCGACATGAGCTGGCACCCGCATATGATGTTCTTCGCTGCGGGCGATGCGACGAAGAGTTGGGGGGCAGATCTGCCGGACTCGCCGGTGATGGCCGCGAACGACCCTGAAGAGCGGGTGACGATTTTGTTCGTATTGGCCGACAAATGGTCCGACGGGACGATGGCTCCCGTGATGATGCACTGACGCAAGGAAGCGCTGGACAAGCCCCGAGCGTCGCCTCAGCGTCTCAAGCCGCATTGCAATTGCTCAACCCTACCGCACAGCGAAAGCCGTACCCCTTCCAAGGGAAAACTCCCGCAGAGATTCCTTGGTACACGGAGTCTGTTTCCGAAGATAGCCCGCAATCAGCTGCTGCGCGTTTTGGTCTATGGATGCCAACTCGGAAACAGCGCCACCATCCCCCAATCAACCCCACGCGCTCGCCAGCATTCCCAGCTTCACGGCGGAGAGTTTGAGTCCGTCGGCTCTGTCTCGAAAATAGAGATCGTTGAGCCGGTCCGAATCCAACTGCTCGACGCGGTGAAAACCGGCCCGGCGCAACTCCACTTCCATCGCCTCCGGGGTAAAGAAGAGCCGGAACGGTTCACCGGCATCGGCAACGCGCTTGGCCAGCGCGTCGAAGGCTTTGCGCCCGACCGGGCTGAGGGTCTCCGGTTCCAGCGCATAGTCGAAGCTCGCTCCGCTCCCGGCCGGAAGTCGAGCGATGGTTTCCAGCGTCGCGCGAAAGGCTTCCAGGGTGAGGTAGGGAACCACCCCCAGCCAGCCGAAGAAGGCCGGTTGCAGGGCATCGAAGCCCGCCTCGGCCAGTCCCGCGGCCAGCGTCTTCCGCTCGAAATCCAGCGGCACAAAAGTCAAATTGCCCGGCTCCGGAATCTCCGCTTCGCGCAGCAGTCCGCGCTTCCACTCTTGGGTAGCGGGAAAATCCACCTCGAAGACCCGCAGCGATGGAAAGGGATTGCGATAGGCGAAGGTGTCCAGGCCCGCACCGAGAACCACGTACTGCGCCACGCCCGTGGAAACCGCTTCCGCCATCCGGTCTTCCGCGTAACGGCTGCGGACGGCCATGAAGGCGCGAAAGTCTCGCCCGACCGGGTGCATGGCGCGCTCCAGGTCGCGGGCGTAGCCGGGGCCGACAAGCCGCACTGCGATGGGATCGTCCAGAACGCGCGGATGCTCCGCGAACTGGTGGGCGGCGCGGCGAATCGCCACGCGCAGGGCCGTCTTGCTGACTTGGCCAGCCTCCATGCAATCCAGTGTAGAAGAATTGCGGATGCGCCACAGGTGAATCGCCGGCACTGCCCTGAAATCGGATAGTCGCTCGAAGTGGCGCTCTGGCCGGCTTTCCGGTTTCACTCGCACCGGATGCCGGCGCATACCGGCCCCTCCACTCCTCCGGCGCTTTTCTTCCGATCATGAAGCGCATCGGGATCGACTGCGGCGTTTCGGATTGTTCATTGTCTTTTAACGGCCCGTTAAAAATGCGCGAGGCGACAGACTTTACAATTCAGCGGTGTTCCCCACATGACTCAGGAGGTCATGAAGAGATGAAAATTTGCGTTCCGAAGGCGTTTGCCACGACTCTCGCGGCAACGATCGCAGTGGGTTCATTTGCCCTCGAAATGAAAGCCCAAGAACACGATCCCAACCGGGATTTCGATCGCCATCAAGATCAATTTCACGGTTTTGTACCCGGCAGCGTCGTTTTGAGCGGCACAGTCTACGTAGGAAATGCCGACACCGTCACTCCCGGAGAAGTTTTGCCGTTCGGTTGCCTGAATACTGGCCCAGTCACGAATCCCAACGCCGCAACCGTCAATGTGCCGCTGCTCCCCGCCGACCAGACGGCGAAGGCGACCACCACGGCCGTGACGGTGTCCTGCGGCTATGCCAGCGATAACGGCGAAGCGCCCAATCTCAACGACAATCACAACGTGTGGAACAACGCCAATACCGATGGCAGCTTTGGCGTCTCCTCGCCCATAGTTCTTTGGGATCTTAGCCCCGACGGCTTCGAACTAGGCGCGCTGCGCGTTCCCAGCGACGAGATCGTGACCAGCTTCAGCTCCAAATCCGAACTCGCCTTGAATCGCGCGGCGGACGGCAGGGGCCTAACCTTCATGGGCTACCGCGGCGGACCCGGCTGTCCGACTCTCACGCTCGACACGACGACCAACATCCTCACACAGGGAACGAACGTAGGCCCCGGGTCGCCGACGGCGCCCAATCTGCTTGACGTTTCGGCCTCCAATACGCCGGGCCTCTGCGACCCGACCAATCCTGCCGTCGCGAGCTACCGCGGCGCAACCAATCCCACTGCTTATTACCGCTCCGTGGCGGAAGTGGACGCCTGGGGCAATATCTCATACACCGATGGCGACGCCTACAGCGGCGACAACTCCCGCGCAGCGATGAAGGCGGACAACGGGTTTTATTACTCGGTTGGAAACGACAATAGCGGTGGGCTGTCGAAGAAGCAGGTGCCGGAGACGCAGCTTGGCTTCGATCTTTCTCACTCGACGGGCGCCGAACTGTTCGTTCCCGGCGCAGCGCCGCTCGTCCCGCCGAGCAACGACATGATTTCCTATTTTGCGTTTTCGGGAGACAAGCCTGGCAAGGATACGAACTTCCGCGGCTTGACGATCTTTGACGATACGCTATACGTCGCCAAGGGAAGCGGCGGCAACGGCATCAATACCGTATATCAGCTCGGCATTCCCGGTGTGCTGCCCACCGCTGCCAATGCCCCTACGGGCGGCCTCGTCGACGAACCGTATACGATCCTTCCCGGATTCCCAGACACCAGCGCCAGCACCAGTAGCCCCGGCGGCGACTATCCTTTTGGAATTTGGTTTGCGAATCCCACGACTCTGTACGTCTGCGACGAGGGCGACCTGGTCTACACCGCGAATCAGACGATCGACGGACAGGCAAACGTTGCCGACGCCGGCACACTGGCGACCGCCGGTTTGCAAAAGTGGGTCCTCACCTCGCCGGCGAGCGGCAGCCCAACCTGGGTGCGCGAGTATGTCATCCAGAATGGACTCGACCTCGGCGTACCTTACGGCGTTCCGAATTATCCTGTTTCAATCGAGCCAGCCACCGGCGGCTGCCGCAACATTGCCGGCGTCGTCAACTGGGACGGGACCGCAACAATCTACGCAATCACATCCACTATCAGCCAAAATGGCGATAACGGCGCCGATCCCAACAATCTGGCGAAAGTCACCGACAGAATCAGAGACACCAAGCCGGCAACGGACGGCTACCTCGACAAGTTCTTCACGATTCGCTCGGCTCGCGCCGGCGAAGCCTTCCGCGGCGTCGCCCTGGCCCCGGAAGACTTCAGATAGAAACCGCCGAACAGTAAGCAGCCAGCCAAGGCTCCCCGCGCAAGATCGGACCGGGGAGCCTTGCTTTCGATTTGCGCGAACTGCGAACCGGCGATTGCAGACAATCGGAATCGCCAAGACGAAACGCTGTCATTGCTGCAAATAGCGATTGCCGTCGAGGGACAATAAAGGTCAACAGTTTAATTGTAAAGGAGATACAATCATATTCTCAAACTCGATCGCTGCTGGATCGCTTGATCGAATGCGTACAATATGGGTTCCGCGCACAGAGATTTGCCCAGGTTTCGTTTCCGGACCAAGCAGGTTCCGCCGATCCAACGTCAGGGCGCGCAAAAAGAACCCTTCCGGAGCGCCCAGTCGCCCCGTTCCTCGTCTATAATTGCAGGGGATCGCACCGCGCGAGAGATGCGCCTCCCGTGGAAGATGCCCACCACCTTCGGTCGCTACAGTGCGCCCTCGGAGGGCTTTCCATGATCGCGCAGAGAGAGTAGAAGGTTCAAGTCCATCCATGATCCGTTTCCTGCAAAAAGACAGTCGCGTCGTCAAGGCGTTTTTCGTCGTCATCATCGCTGCCGCTTGTGTGGGCATGGTGGTCTACCTGATTCCCGGCTTGGCCGGCAGCCAGAGCGCATCGTCCGCCGATACATACGCCGTGATCTACCCTCATTGGTACAGCCGCCTCTTCTCCTCCGGCATCACCGTGAGCCAGCAGAAGGTGACTCAGCTTGCCCGCCAGCAGGTGGAGCGGCGCAACCCCCAATACGCCGACAATCCGATGATCGTGGGTATGTTCGAGGAGCAGGCCGGCAAAGAACTGGTGCAGAGGCAGATTCTGCTCGCCGAGGCCGACAAGCTGGGCATCCGCGCCAGCAACGACGACGTGATTCAGGCTCTGCATAAAGCGCCTTATGCCGCGGTTTTCTTCCCCAACGGCCAGTTCATCGGCGAGGACAAGTATCGGGACATCCTGGCCACCCGCGCCCAACTGACGGTCGCGGATTTTGAAGACGAAGTCAGGCAGGAGGTGACCATCAAGCGGCTGGAGTCGCTGATCACCGCCGGCGTCACGGTAGGCGACCAGGAAGCGCGCGACAGCTATCGCAAGCAGAACATCAAGATCAAGTTCGACTACGCGGTGATCTCCTCGGACGACCTGCGCAAGACCATCGATCCCACTGACGGCCAGCTTGAGGCCTTTTTCAAGCAGAATGCGGCGCGCTATGCCACGGCCGCGCCGGAAGAGCGCAAGGTAACCTATTTCGCCTTCACTCCCAGTGAGCTTCCCGGCGGATTTCCGCAACCCAGCCAGCAAGATATTCAGCAGTACTTCACGGCTCACCAGAGCGAATACTCGGTTCCCGAGCAGGCCCAGTCCCGTCACATCCTCATCAAGGTGGCGCCGGGAGCGGATGCCAAGACCGACGCAGCGGCCAAGGCCAAGGCCGAGGGTCTGCTCAAACAGATTCAGGGCGGGGCGAACTTCGCCGAACTGGCGGCCAAGAACTCCGACGACCCCGGCAGCAAGGACAAGGGCGGCGAACTGGGCTTTGCCCAGCACGGCACCATGGTTCCAGAGTTCGACAAGGCCATCTTCACCCAGAAGATCGGCGATACGCAGATCGTGAAGAGCCAGTTCGGCTATCACATCGTGCAGGTGGAGGCGCGGAAAGAGGCGCATTCGCAAGCCATCAACGAAGTGATGCCCACCATCCAGGCCACGCTCATTCGTCAGAATGCAGCCAAGGCCGAAGAAAACTACGCGCAGGCGCTCACCTCCGAAGCCATCAAGAACGGCTTGGAGAAGACCGCCGCGGCCCACCATCTTCAAGTGGCGACCACGCCGCCGGTCGGCGTCCATGGGGTGATTGCCGCGCTGCCCAACGGTTCCGGCATCCTGGCCAAGGCCTTCGAGTCCAAGCAGGGCGATCCGCCTCAGTATGCGCAAACCGGCGAGGGCTACGCGATCTTCCAGGTCACCGGCATCGTGGCGGCTCACGCGCCCACCTTCGCAGATTGGAAGAGTCACGTTGCTGACGACTATCGCAGCGATCAGCTTCCCGCCCTGCTCAGCAAGAAGACCAAAGAGCTGGCCGACAAGGCCAAGGCGGAGAACGACCTGGCCAAGGCCGCCCAGGAAGAGGGCGCGACCTTCAAGACCAGCGACCTGGTCGGCTCCAGCAGCCAGGTGCCCGATCTCGGCCAGTTGAGTTCGCAGGCTCCGCAACTGCTGGAATTGAAGGTTGGCGACCTGAGCGGCCCCATCACTACGGCGCGCTCCGGCGTGGTGGCCAAACTGCTGGACAAGCAGGAGCCTAGCGCGGACGAGATCGCAAAGAACCTGGACAAGACGCGCGAGGGGATTCTCGATCAGCGCCGCGACGAGGCCTTCGAGGTCTTCATGGGCGCCCTCCAGGACAACTACAAGAAGCGCAATCGCATTCAACTCAGCGCCAAGGCAAAGGGCAACGAGATTCCGGGGCTGTAATGGAAACATTTGTTTGAACCGCAAAAAAGCCCACTCCGCTGCGGATGTGGGCTTTTTTGCGGCTTTTCGATTTAGGGAAAGGTCTTTGCCGGACTGCCCCGGATTTCTCGCTCTTGCCCGCAGTTTCTTATCCTTTGGCGAACAGATGCTTGATCCCGCGCAGCGCCTGCCGCGTCCGTTCCTCGTTTTCGATGAGCGAGAAGCGGACGTGGCCGTCGCCGCAGTCGCCGAAGCCGATGCCCGGCGAGACGGCGGTCTTGGCTTCGGTCAGCAATAACTTGGAAAACTCCAGAGAGCCTAGCTTCCTGTATCGCTCGGGGATGGCGGCCCAGACGAACATCGTCGCCTTCGGCAAGGCTACTGGCCAGCCTAACTTGTTCAGTCCATCGACCAGCACGTTGCGGCGCAGACGATAGTTCTCGCAGATATGCGCAACGCACTCTTGCGGGCCTTCGAGGGCGTGGATTGAGGCCACTTGAATGGGCGTGAAGGTGCCGTAGTCGAAGTAACTCTTGAGGCGGGCCAGTGCATTGACCAGGACCGGGTTGCCGACCATGAAGCCCACCCGCCAGCCGGGCATATTGTAACTCTTGGACAGGGTGAAGAACTCGACGGCAACGTCTTTCGCGCCCGGAACTTCGAGGACGCTGGGGGGCTTGTAGCCGTCGAAGGCCAGGTCGGCGTAGGCCAGGTCGTGGATCAGATGAAAGCCGTACTGTTTGGCCAACTCGACCAGCCGGGCCAGAAATGGCAGGTCCACGCATTCCGTGGTGGGATTCGACGGAAAGTTGACGATAAGGGCCTTGGGGCGCGGGGTCATGCGGGGGATGAGGTTCTCCAGTTCGGCCAGAAACTGGTCGTGATCGTGGACCGGAACGCTGACCACGTGCGCGCCGGCGATTACCGGGCCGTAGATGTGAATGGGATAGCTGGGGTTGGGGACCAGCACCGTGTCGCGGGAGTCGAGGATGGCAAGGCAGAGATGGGCGATGCCCTCCTTCGAGCCGATGGTGACGATGGCCTCGGTCTCCGGGTTGAGATCGACGTTGTAGCGGGTCTTGTACCAGTTGCAAATGGCCCGGCGCAGGCGCGGAATGCCGCGGGAGACCGAGTAGCGATGGGTGGGCGGCTTGAGCACCGCTTCGACCAGCTTGTCGACAATGTGTTTGGGTGTGGCCCCATCGGGGTTGCCCATGCCGAAGTCGATGATGTCTTCACCGCTATGACGGGCGGCGCGCTTCATGGCGTCGGTAATGTTGAAGACATAAGGCGGGAGGCGTTGGATTCTCGAGAACTCTTCCATTCTATTAGTCTAAGGCAAAGAGGGCGGGGGGTGCACTGAGGGCTGCCGCAGGGGTTGAGGAGCGGTTTCGCCGCTATTCATCCTTCCATTGTTCGTGCCAGTTCTGTTGGCGGACGTAGAAGACGAACTCCCCCGGTTTGGCGGCGGCCTTCGCTTTGCCGCAGCCGTTGGGAGCTTCAACCCCTGTGGCCAGTATCTCGGCGATCTTATACCAGCGATCCACCGCCTGCTTGTCCTTCGCGGAATCGCAGTTGACATAGGTCTTCATGGCGCCGTCGTAAGTGGCGTGAATCGAGACGATCGCGGCTCCCGGCGGCAGTTTCAGGCTTACCGTCTTCTCTTCGCTCGGCTCTGTTGCCGTCTTGTCTTCGGTGCGATGCTTTCCCGCTTTCTCTTCCTTCCGCGACGGCTCGGACTTATCCTCGTCGTTCGCCAGCGCCCAGTCCGCATGCACCGTCTCTTGGCGATCCACTCGAACCAGTAAGTTGGCGGTCTCGATGGGATGCCCGGTCTTGCCGTCCAGCATCCGCACCGCGACGATCTTCTCCGTTTGCGCGCAAACGGCTACAGTCAGACACAGCAAAACGGAAAGCGAGATGAAATTCCGTCCCGGCACGATCCCTCTTTTCTTACCAAGTAGAGTAGGTTTTCCCGTCCGAGCCGGACTCCTGCGAACCGGAGTGAACGTCGTCGATGCCGGCATCGGTCTCATCCAGCGTGTGCAGCGTGTCGGAGGTGTCGGTGACCCAGGTGGTGTCGCTGCGGGTCATGGGGTCCACGGGAATTACTTTCAGGTAACCGTCGGTTAGAAGATCGTCGAGCGACTGCGGCGCCTTCTGCTTGTCCATCGTATAGGAGTCGATGGCCGCGCGCATCACCTGCAAGTCCTCCTTGAGCACCGCCTCGCGGGCCGACTTGAGGGCGCCGATGTAACTGGGCACGGCCACCACGGCGAGCACCCCGATGATGGCCATCACGATCATCAGCTCCATCAGCGTAAAGCCAGCGTCCTGTTTGCCTCTGCCGCTCATCGTCAACTCCGTCAAAACTCTACCAAGTCGAATACTTGGTGCCGTCCAGGGCCGTACCCTGGGACTTTGTATACACATCGAAGACGGAATCGCCGCAGAAGGTGTCCGAATCCGGATCGTCCTTCATGCAGCGCATTCCCCATTCCGCCGTCCCGGTCATCGGGTCCACCGGAATGTGGCGCAGAAACTTCACCTTCTTGCCCTGAATGTCCACGCCTTTGGCCAGCGTCTCCAGATCGGGCGGATAGTTCTGGCTGTCCACCTTGGTCATGATGGCGCCTTTGTCTGCGGCATCCTTGTAATGGTCGATCGCGTCGCGCATCGCCCAAAGATCCCGCCGCAACTCGCGCTCTTTCTCCCTTTTGACCTTGAAGCGCGCGATAGGAACTGCCGCCGAGGCCAAAATCGCCAGCAGCGCCACGGTCACCATCAACTCCACCAGCGTCAGGCCGCGCTCCCCGCGCTTGACCGCCGTCGGGACCGTGTTATTCGACAGAACGCTCATTCGGGCGACTCCCTAGTTCACGTGAATGTCGATCTGCCCGCCCTTGGCCGGAACCTGTTGCTGGGCGCTGTTGACCGCTGTCGGACGAGCGATGGAAAGCGCGCTGTCGCCCGATGTCTTGGCCTGGAAACTGAGTACGCAAATGACGCCGGCGCCGTTGACCCCGGCCGCTCCCGGCGGACGCGAAGCGCCGATCTTGATGCTGCCCAGCGGATCGTCGCTGTGAATCAGCGTCACCGCCTGCCCATCCTGACCCAGAAAGTCTCCCTTGTCCACGTTGACCAGCGAGAGTTTTGCCGGATCGTACTTGATTTGCAAGGGAACGGAGGCAATGTCTCTTCCGCCGGTCAGCACCACCGGAACCTGGAAGGTGACGCCAACCGCCGCTGGGGCCGAGGGCGGATTGAGCGCCAGGCTCACCCCGCCGGATGGATCGGCAGCGGGCGCGGGCTTTGCAAGCGGCGCGGGCGAGAAAGGCAGTGCAGGCGGCGGGTTGGGCACTGCCGCGGCAGCCGCCTTTCCATTGGCGTCCGCCGCCGCCTTCATTTGCGCCAGAGCCGCTGGAGCAGCCGCTTCCGCGGAGACTCCGGGCACCACGCCCATGGTGGAACGCGCCGGGGGCGCGGGATGCGCGGGCGCGGCAGCAGGAGCCGTGCTCGGAGCCTCGCTGGGAATATGGCGAAGGTCGATCGAGGTGGTGCCGACGCCGGTATCGACCGCGCGCAGATTCGACGCGTCAAGCGACTGCGAACGGACCACGTGCGGAACCACCAGGAAGACAATATCGTCGTCGGTGACGGTCTTGTCCTTGGAACCGAACAAATATCTGAGGATCGGAATCGAACTCAGGCCAGGGATTCCGTTCCAGGCTTCGTTGATCTGTTTTTCCTGAATGCCGCCCAGGATGCTGGCCTCGCCCTCGCGCAGGCGGATCACCTGCTCGGCCACGCGCTGACTCAAGATCGGTTCGGTGACGCCGCTGATGGTCACCGAGCCGCTCTGCGAGGTGACTTCGATCTTCATCTTCAGCGTAATATCGCGGTCGAAGTGGACGGTCGGCGTGATCTCGATGTTCACGCCCACGTCCTGGTACTGGAACTGGGTCTGCACTAGCGGGCTGACGGTGGTGGCCGCGACGCCGGAAGAGTAAGAGCCGGTGGCGATGGGAATCTTGGAGCCGATCTTCATCGTTTGCTTCTGTCCGTCGGTGGCCCGGATGCGCGGATTTTGCAGAAGTTTGGTATTCGAGTCCGTCAGCAGCAGGTTCGCGGTGGCCGAGCCGACCGATACGGCAAAATCCGTCGCTTTCAAGTGCGAGAGATCGTAAAGCGTCGGAGAAGTGGTGGTCGTGGTCGAGCCCGAACCGGAGGCGGAACTGGAACTGGTGCTGGAAGCCGTTTGCAACGCAACGCCCACACTGCTTGGCCAGGCAATGCCCAGGGTCTGCTCCCAGTTCTTGCTGACTTCGAGGATGGCGATGTCCACGATGACCTCGGCGCGAGGCTTGTCCAGATCGTTGACCAGTTTCTGCACCAGCAGCAGCTCGTCGGGCGTACCGCGCGCCACGATGGCGTTCTGGCTGGCCGCGGCGTAAACCTTGATGCTGGTCATAATGCCGCGGATAGCGGTCAGCACGTCGTTCAGGTCGTTCTGCTGCCAGGCGTTGGCCAGGTAGAAGGTCTGAACCGCCTGCTCGTCCAGATCGGTTCGCTTGGCGCGCGTGTTTGCGGCAACAAAGATGGTATTTGAGGTCACCGGCCTCCAGAAGGTGTTGGTCACCGTCCCCAGAATGCGCAGCGCGTCCAATAGCGAGACGCTGTTGAGGTCCACCTGCGTACGCTTCGAGGCAAAGTCCGGATCGAAGAGAATATTGATCCCGGCCGCCTTGCCGACCGCCTGATAGATGGCCTTCGCGTCTTCGGTCATATGCAGCGTGAGCGGATCGTTTGAGAGCGCCTTGAGTTCCGCGGGCGCGGCGATCGAATCGATCTCCGCCCGATTGCCCGACTCCTCGGCAAGGCTGGTCTCGCCCTGCGGCGCGGCTTCGCCGAGCTTCTTGCGCACCTTGGCGATCTCCTGCTGCGCTGATTCGTTGCTGGGATCGATCTCGCCGGCGTGAAGGAATTCGGACAGCGCCCCCTGCGCGTCGCCGGACTGGAGGAGTTTGTGGCCCTTGGCGACGTGCGCCGCCGAGGCTGTAATCCGCACACGGTAAAATGCCGTGCGGAAGCGAAGATCCTTGGGATCCTTGGCGTAGGCCTTCTGATAATTGTCGAAGGCGGCATCGTAGTCCTCGTGCGTCTCGGCGGTCTGGCCGCGCTTGAAATAGCCGGCGGCCGATTCCGCGCGCAGGCTGGCGCTCGACAGACAGAGCGCGCCCAGGACGGCGACCAGCGCAACCCAAGTAAAGGACTTGAAAATCGAGGTTCTGTAGATAACGGCCGCGGAGGCAGCCGGAGATATAATACGGCGGTTCATCGAACTCTCCAGCGTCTTCGCCGGCCCGCGGCGCGCATCGGACCCTTGCCGGCAGCCTTGGCCGCCTCTGACGCAATTGCTTGCATTCTTTCCATTGGAGCTATCGGTTCTCATCCAATCATGCCTCATTCTAGCAAAGCTCCAGGCCTGCGCGGATGAAACCTGCGCCGGTGCTACGATGAAGATTCGAGGATGTTTCCCGATGGCGCGCCAAACCAGCCACACGATCGTTCAAAAGCCCGTTTCGGGACCGCAGAAGCCCGTGCGGCCGCGCGACCCGGTGGCCAGCGGCGAACGCGATGCCGCGTTCAATCGCGCCGCCAGCCACAACTACTTCCTGCTGGAAAAATTCGAGGCGGGGGTCAGCCTGCGCGGCACGGAAGTGAAATCGATCCGCGAGGGCAAGGCCAATCTCCGCGATTCCTACGGCCTGGTCAAGGACGGCGAGGCCTTTCTGCTCAACGTTCATATCGGTCCCTATTCGCACGGCAACATCTCCAACCACGACGAAACCCGCACCCGCAAATTGCTGCTCCACCGCGAGGAAGTCCGCAAACTACTGTCGAAGACGCAGATCAAGGGCCACACGCTCATCCCCACCCGGCTTTACTTCCGCAATGGGCGGGTGAAGTGCGAGTTGGCCGTGGCCAAAGGCAAGCAAGACTGGGACAAGCGCGCGACCGAGCGCAGCCGCGAAGCCGACCGCGAAGCCCGCTCGGCCATCAACGCCAACAAGCACCGCATGGGTCGGTAGGTTTGGTTGCGTCGTCATGCCGGAGACCATCGGCGATTTTGAAGTTCGACTGATGTGAATGCCGATCTTTCCGGCAAAGGCGGGGGATGCGGCACAGGAACACAGGAAAAGTGTTTCTGTGTTCCTGTGGAGCGCATCCTTTCCCCCTGCCGCCCCTCTCGCCGGGCAGTTCCTCCATGCGGCCGAAGCCCGCTAAAATCGTGAATGTCGATGATTCAATACCTCTATCTCGGACGAGTGGATTACGTGGAGGGGCTGCGACTGCAAGCGGAGATTGCCGAACTGCGCCACCAGGGGCGGGTCGAGAATGTGCTGCTGCTGCTTGAGCATCCCGCCGTGATCACGCTAGGACGCAATGGCGACGCGGCCAACGTTCTGGCTTCCGATGAGTTGCTGGCCCAACGGGGCATCGCGCTGCACAGGATCGACCGCGGCGGCGATGCCACCTACCACGGACCGGGCCAGTTGGTTGGCTACCCGATCTTCGACCTGCGCAGCCTCAAAACCCCGCGCGGCAACCGCATGGGGCCGGTAGACTTCGTGCGCGGCATGGAAGAGGCGCTCATCCGGCTCTGCGGCGAATTCGGAGTGCCGGCCGAGCGTATCGCGGGCTTCACCGGAGTCTGGTGTCCCGGTCCTGGTCCCGCAGACGGCAGCCTTTCGGTTGAGAGCAATGGAAGTGGCGCAGAGCGCAAAATTTGCGCCATCGGCATTCACGTCGCGCGCGGGATCGCCTCGCACGGATTTGCCTTCAACGTAACCACCGACTTGGCCGATTTTGCGCTTATCAACCCCTGCGGCATCGCCGACCGGCCCGTAACCAGCCTGGCAAGGGAGATTTCCGGGCTGGATGCCGAGCGGCAAAAGCAGTTGCCCAGTATGGAATTCGTGTCCCACCGGGTTGCGCGGCAATTTGGGCAGGTCTACGGCGAGCCGGTGCTGGCGGTTGAGAGCCTCGCGGCGCTGCGAGCATACGCGGAAGACGCCGCGCAAGCCCCGGGCCGATTTCCAGCCCCCCGATTTCCCGCCGAAGACACGCCGCTTCAGATTCCCGCCGAGGTTGAGCGGCTTGCGGGCATTGCTGCGCGCCCGGTTCGCGCCTGAGCCGCCCTCGTCCCGCGACTCCCGCTCCCACCGCCCAAGCTCGGCAATTTATAATCCGCTGAAACAGGAGCGCTGCCTCAGCCTGCCCCAAAGCTCGCCGAAAGGGTCCGAATTGCGGAGAAAGGGATAGATGCCAACAGACGTGATCATGCCGCAGATGGGCGAGTCGATCTTTGAGGGCACCATTACAAAGTGGTTCAAAAAGGCTGGCGATCCGGTGGAAAAGGACGAGCCGCTCTTTGAAATCTCCACCGACAAAGTGGATGCGGAGATTCCCTCACCCGCCGCCGGCGTACTCGCAGAGATCAAGGTTCCCGAAGGCGAGACGGTGCAGGTCAATACGGTGGTTGCAGTGGTCTCCACCTGCGGTGGGGCCAGCGGTGCCTTCGGCGCAAGTGCTTCGGCGCCGGAGGCAAGCCAACCGGCTGAGTCGCGTGAAGCGTCGGAGATTCCGATCCCGGGCGCTCCCCTATCGCCGCAGACGCTGGCGACCGGGCGGCTGCGCTCCTCACCTCTGGTGCGGCGCATCGCCAAAGAGAACAACTTGGACCTCGGCCGGATCGCGGGCACCGGCTCCAACGGCCGCATCTGCAAGGAAGATATACTCAAACACTTAAGCCAAAACGACCCCGTCAGCCCCGCGCCGAAGGCGCAATTGGCCACGCCCCGGTTGCTGCCGATAAGCAAGATGCGGGCCATCATTGCCCAGCGCATGGTCGAAAGCGTCCGCACCAGCCCGCACGCTTACACGGTTTACAAGATCGATATGACGCGCATCGTGAAGCTGCGCGAAGGCGAGAGGGAGGGCTTCGAGCGGCGCAACGGCGTGAAGCTGACCTATATGCCGTTCATCGCCGCCGCCATCGTCGAGGCGCTTGGCAAATTTCCCATCGTCAACGCTTCGATGGCCGGCGATGCGATTCAGTACCACCCCAATATCCATCTCGGCATCGCCGTCGCGCTGGAGTGGGGGCTTATTGTGCCCGTGATCCGGGATGCGGAGCGGCGCGACTTTCTGAGCCTGGCCCGCGCCATCGCCGACCTGGCCGAGCGCGCCCGCGCGAAGAAACTCATGCCCGACGAGGCCACTGGCTCCACCTTCACGCTCACCAACTCCGGGGTCTTTGGCGGAGAGTTCGGCTTCCCCATCCTCAACCAGCCGGAGGCGGCGATCCTGGCCATCGGCGGACTCAAGAAGGAAGCCGTGGTGATGACCGATGCCGAGGGCGGCGACATGATCGCCATTCGCTCCATGCAGCATTGCTGCCTCGGCTTCGACCACCGCGTCATCGACGGCGGAGAAGCGGGAAAGTTCATGAGCGTATTCAAGAAAACGCTCGAAGGCTGGGACAAAGTCATCGGGTAAGCGCGGCGGACTTCGCAAACCGCGGAAGATGGCGAGTAGCCCATATCCGCTGAACTTAGCAACAAAATGCTCCCCCAGGTTTCAGAAACTGAAACCTGGGGGAGCATTTTGAGGAACCCTCGCGGAACAATAAGTTTTTCTGTCCACGAATCCCTGTTCCTAGCCTTACCCCTTGGCGACCGCGAAGCGCTTGTTTACTTCGGCCCAATTGACCACATTCCACCAGGCGGCCAGGTAATCGGGGCGCCGGTTCTGGTATTTGAGGTAATAGGCGTGCTCCCAAACGTCGTTGAAGAGGATAGGATAGTGGCCTTGCGTCAGGGGCGAGTCCTGGTTGGCGGTGGTGACGACCTTGAGCTTGCCGTCGGCGTAGACGACCCAGCCCCAGCCGGAGCCGAACTGCTTGGCGGTGGTCTCGTTGAAGGTCTTCTTGAAGCTCTCGAAGTCGCCGAAGTCCGTGGCTATTTGGGCGGCGATGGCGCCGGTGGGCGCTCCACCGATGCCCGTCGAGCCGACCGGACCGAGCAGCTTCCAGAAGGCGGTATGGTTGGCGTGCCCGCCGGCGTTGTTGCGCACACCCGCGCGAATCTCTTCCGGCACCTGGGCCAGATCGCGAACCAGATCGTCGATGGGCTTGGCGGCCAGATCGGGATGGCCTGCCAGCAGTCCGTTGATGTTGTTCACGTAGGTCTGATGATGCTTGTCGTGATGAATCTTCATAGTCTCCGTATCGATAAACGGTTCCAGAGCGGCGTAGTCGTAGGGAAGCGGGGCAAGTTCGTAAGCCATTGGGGAAATCTCCTGTTGGGGCAATGCTGCGGGTTGGGGACGTACGGGCGCTGCCCGTGGCGGTCGAATCCGGATGTCGAAGCTAAATAGCCTCTGCTCTGATGGATGCCGCTGGAGGTGGGCAGGATTCGCCCATGTTGCTTTTCCGTTGAAACCATCGAGACTTGGAAAACATCGAACCGCCGGAGGTCATTTGATTGACTGCGACGTGAGCCGCCTCCTTGGATACAATATCCACGTGCAGTTCGAGAGTTGGTTGGGATCGATCCGCATCCGCCGCGCCTCAACGAAAGGAAAATAGGACAAAGCAAAATGACTCCCAGCATTGCCGGTCTCTCGCTCGACGAACTCTCCATCAACACATTGCGGCTGCTTGCCGTGGATTCAGTGGAAAAGGCCAAGAGCGGCCATCCCGGCGCTCCGCTGGGCTGCGCGCCCATCGCCTATCTGCTCTTTCACAAGCTGCTCAAGCACAATCCCGCGCACAGCAAGTGGGCCGACCGGGACCGCTTCGTGCTCTCCAACGGCCACGCCTCGGCACTGCTTTATTCGACGCTCTTCCTCTCCGGCTACGACGCGATGCTGGACGATCTGAAGAGCTTTCGGCAGTGGGGTTCGCGGACTCCGGGCCATCCGGAGCGCGGCCACCTGGACGGCGTGGAAGTGACCACCGGCCCGCTGGGGCAGGGCCTAGCTATGGCCGTGGGCATGGCCATAGCCGAGAAGCATCTTGCCGCGGTCTACAATCGCCCCGGCTTCGAGGTGGTCGATCATAATACCTACGCCCTGCTGGGCGACGGCGACCTGATGGAAGGCGTCTCGCACGAGGCCGCCTCGCTGGCCGGAACGCTGGGTCTGGGCAAGCTGATCTTTCTCTACGACGACAATCTTATCTCGCTCGACGGACCCACCAGCCTGAGTTATACCGAGGATGCGCTGGAGCGCTTCGAGGCTTACCACTGGCACACCCAGCGGGTAACCGACGGCAACGATCTGGTGGCGCTGGAAGCTGCGATCGAAGCCGCCCAGGCCGAGACCGCCAAGCCCTCTATTATCGCGGTGAGGACGATTATCGGTTACGGCAGCCCACGGGCGGGCACCAACAAGGCGCATGGCGAACCGCTGGGCGCGGAGGGCGTGGCGGCGACAAAGAAGTTCTTCGGCTTCCCTGAAGACCGGAGCTTTTACGTTCCCGACGAGGCGCTGGCCAACTGGCGCAAAGCCTTCGCCCGCGGCGCGGAATGGGAGGCCGCGTGGAAGAAGCTATTTTCGAGTTATGCGGCCTCAAATCCGGAGTTAGCGGCGGAGTTTGAGCGTACCCAAAATGGCTTTCTGAAGGATGGATGGGAAAAGACGATTCCCAGCTTTGCTCCCGGCAAGCCGCAGGCCACGCGAAGCGCCGGGGGCGCGATTCTGAATGCCATCGCAGAGACTGTGCCGGAGTTGTTTGGCGGAGCCGCCGACCTGACCTCCTCGACCAAGACCATCTTCAAGCCGGGAGCGAACTTCCATGAGGATTCCGCCGGACGCAACGTCTTCTTCGGGGTGCGCGAGTTTGCCATGGCCGCGGCGGTAAATGGAATCGCCGCGCACGGCGGGCTGATTCCCTTCGGCTCGACCTTTTTCGTCTTTTCCGACTATGCCAAGCCGGCTATACGGCTGGCGGCGCTGATGCAGTTGCATTCGCTCTTCATCTTCACGCACGACTCGATCGCTGTCGGCGAGGATGGGCCGACCCATGAGCCGATCGAGCAACTGCTGGGACTGCGCGCCATTCCGGGACTTACCGACTTTCGCCCCGCCGACGCCAACGAGACAGCGGCAGTTTGGAGGCTCGCTCTGGAACGCAAGGGGCCGAGCTTCTTTGCCCTCAGCCGCCAGGATTTGCCCATCATCGACCCAGCCGCGCTCGACATATTCGCGGGAGTGAGCAAGGGCGCTTACGTGCTGCAGGATGCTGTAAACCCGCAGCTGACCTTGATCGGCACAGGCTCGGAGGTGTGGGTGGCGCTCGATGCGGCAAAGCTGCTGGCAGCCGAGGGGATTCGGGCGCGGGTAGTCAGCTTTCCCAGTTGGAAGCTATTCGAGGAACAAACTGCGGAGTACAAGGCCAGTGTGCTTTCGGCTGGCGTACCGAAACTGGCGGTCGAGGCCGGCGCCACTGCGGGTTGGTGGAAGTATGTGGGACTGGACGGCGATGTAATTGGGCTGGACAGGTTCGGCGCGTCGGCTCCTGGGCCGAAGGTGCTGGCGGAGTTGGGCTTCGGCGCCGAGAACGTGGCGGCCAGTGCGAAGAAGCTGGTGAAGTAGCAAGACAGTTGTCAGAGGTCAGTTGTCAGTTACAAAGCCCTGGTTTTGTGACTGACAACTGACAACTGTTCCGAAAGGAATGAACCTTGAAACTTGTCGTCGCTTCCGATCACGCCGGATTTGCACTGAAGGAGCAGGTGCGCGCTCACTTGTCCGAAGCCGGCTGCGAGGTCATCGATCTGGGAGCTTATGACACCGAGCCGTCCGACTATCCCGATTATGCCGAAAAGGTGGGTCTGGCGTTGAAGAGGGGCGATGCGCCGCGCGGGATTCTGATCTGCGGCTCCGGAGTGGGAGTCTGCGTGGCGGCCAACAAGATACCCGGGATTCGCGCCGGTATGTGCCACGATACGTATTCGGCGCATCAGGGCGTGGAGCACGACGATATGAACGTATGCGTTCTGGGCGCGCGCATTATCGGCCCGGCGCTCGCCTTCGAGGTGGTCAATGCCTTCGTCGGCGCCAAGTTCATCGCCACCGAAGAGCGGTTCGTGCGGCGACTCAAGAAAGTCCTGGCCATCGAGGCCAAATATCAATGCGGAGACGGATCGGCAAACCGGGCGTAAAGACGCCAACTCGCCAACTTGCTTTCCCGGCGTAGCGGGACTGACTCGCTGACCCTAACATCAACCGTTACACCTAAATTGCGACTTACAAAACGCGAAAGCGTGATCGAGAGGCGCCGATGTTCCCCTTCGACGTGATTCTCTTCGATGTAGGCGGAGTCCTGCTGACCAACGGCTGGGACCACCGCGAACGCGCGGCGGCAATCGAACATTTCCGCCTCGATCTTGCGGACTTCGAGGCCCGCAACCTGGCGTCTTACAGTGCCTGGGAACGGGGAGAGATTCCGGTTGCGACCTATCTGGACGCTACCGTCTTCCACGAGCCGCGTGGCTTCTCCCGCGACGAATTCTTCGCTTTCATGCTCACCCTGTCGAAGCCGCTGCCGGATGGGGCGCTGGGAATCCTCGAAGAGCTTGACGCATCCAATCTCTGTCTGCTGGGCGCGCTGAACAACGAGGCGCGAGAGACCAATGAATACCGATTCGAGCTTTTCGGCCTGCGCAAAGCCTTCAAGGTTGCCCTAACTTCTTGTTACCTGGGCCTGCGCAAACCGGAGCCGGCTATCTATCGCCGGGCATTGGATATTCTGGGCCGGCCCGCCGAGCGGATACTGTTTATCGACGACCGGGCGGAGAATGTGGAGGGCGCTGAGACCGCCGGAATGAGGGCACTCCGGTTTCAAGGCGCCGCTGCCCTGCGGCGCGAACTGGCGAGTTTGGGCGTTCTATAAAACGATCGCGACTGGAGGAGTTATGCAGCTTGGATTGATAGGACTCGGCAAGATGGGCGGTAACATGGCGGAGCGGCTGCGACTCGGAGGCCATAAGGTGGTGGGCTTCGATTTCAGCGCGGAAGCCGTGGCGCGCTTGACCGCCGCGGGCAGCGTGGGCGCTTCGACTCTTGAAGCTCTCGCGCAAAAACTCAATGGCCGACGAGCTATCTGGATCATGGTGCCGCAGGGCAATCCTGTGGATGAGACTATTGCCAATCTTGAGCCGCTCCTCAACCCCGGAGATATTCTCATCGACGGCGGCAACTCGAATTATAAGGACTCCATGCGCCGCCACAAGGAAGCTGCCGCGAAAGGTTTCCAGTTCGTGGACGTGGGAACTTCGGGCGGAGTATGGGGACTGAAGGAAGGTTACAGTATGATGATCGGCGGCGATAAGGAGCCGGTCGAGTATCTGCGCCCTATCTTCGAGACGCTGGCTCCAGCGCCCAACAAAGGTTGGGGCCATGTAGGTCCGGCCGGCTCCGGCCACTTCGTCAAGATGATCCACAACGGCATTGAGTATGGAATGATGCAGGCATACGCCGAGGGATTCACAATCTTGGAGAAGAAAGAGGAGCTGGACCTGAACCTGCCGCAGATAGCCGAGATATGGCGTTATGGCAGCGTGGTGCGCAGTTGGCTTCTGGATTTGACGGCCGATGCGCTGGGCAAGAATCCTGCGCTGGAAGGGCTTGAGGCTTTTGTCGAGGACTCCGGCGAGGGGCGATGGACAGTTATCGAGGCCATCGACCTGAATGTTTCCGCGCCGGTGATTACCGAGTCGTTGATGCGGCGCATTCGGTCGCGCGAGCAGAATAACTTTACCGATCGAATGCTGGCGGTAATGCGCAACGAGTTTGGCGGCCATGCGGTGAGGAAAGAGTAAGCGGCTAGGTCAGAGGAGTTGGCTTGAATTCGATAGATTGAAGCGCTGGAGGCGAGTTCCATGACGACAGTAACGATGAAGGTGAATCCGGAGGATCTTTCGCGGGTTCCTACGGGCCATGAGAGGATTCCGGAGCCGGGGATTCTTGTGATCTTCGGCGCCTCGGGCGACCTGACCAAGCGCAAACTGCTGCCGGCGCTCTTTCACCTGGAGCAGGCGGGGCTGTTGCCCGATAACTTCTCCATCGTTGGCGTGGCGCGCCGCCCGCTGGGAGGCGAGTTTGCGGCGGATATGCGCGAGGGGATTGTCGAGTTTGGCGGCGTGGAGGCGAACGACCCGAAGCTCGATAACTTTGTGGGAAAGATCGGCTACTTTGCGATGAACTTCGACGATCCGGCCAGTTATGCGGGCTTGAAGGCTGAGTTGGATCGCATCGACATGGAAAAGGGCATTGCCGGCAACCGCTTGTTCTATCTGGCCACCGCGCCCGAGTTTTTTACCGGAATTATAGAGAATCTGGGCGCGTGGAAAATGGCCCAGCCCGATAACGGATTGGCCGCTGTGGTCATTGAGAAGCCCTTCGGCCACGACCTGGACTCCGCCCGCGAACTCAACCGCCAGGTCAACTCCGCCTTCCATGAGAGTCAGGTCTATCGCATCGACCATTATCTCGGCAAGGAGACGGTGCAGAATGTTCTCGTCTTTCGCTTTGCCAACGGCATCTTCGAGCCTATCTGGAATCGCAATTACATCGACCATGTGCAGATCACGGCGGCCGAGACGCTGGGCGTGGAGGGCCGCGGGCCGTTCTACGAGAAGGCCGGCGCGCTGCGCGACGTGGTGCAGAACCACATGATGGAGTTATTGAGTTTTGTAACTATGGAACCGCCCACCAGCTTCGAGGCCGAGAGTGTGCGCCGCGAGAAACTGAAGGTATGGCAGGCGATCCCCTCCGTGCCGATCCTGAACGCGGTGCGAGGGCAGTACGGGCCTGGACTGGTGGAGGGCCAGCACGTGGTGGGTTATAGAGACGAGCAGCGGGTCGATCCGGAGTCGGGCACGGAGACTTATGCCGCGGTTAGGCTGGAGATAGAAAACTGGCGTTGGGCTGGAGTTCCATTCTATCTGCGCGCGGGCAAGCGGATGAAGAAGCGCGCAACCGAAATAAGTATCCAGTTCAAGCAGCCGCCGCTGTTGATCTTCGACCGCTTGTCGGCCAGCCACGCGTGCCCGGTAATAGAACCGAACTTGCTGACCATCCGCATTCAGCCTGACGAGGGGATAGCCCTGCGCTTCGGGGCCAAAGTGCCCACCACGCCGGAGATGGCGGTCTGCCCTGTAACCATGGACTTCGACTACGCCGCGGCGTTTGGAAAATCGAGCGCCAACGGCTACGAGCGTCTGCTGTTGGACGCCATGCTCGGCGACCAGACGCTCTTCGCCCATCGCGACGGCGTGGAGACTACCTGGGCGCTGTATACGCCGATTCTCGAAGCATGGGCGGCCAAAAAACCGGCGGTGTTTCCCAATTACTTTGCCGGATCATGGGGCCCGGAGTGCTCCGACCACTTACTGGAGCGGGGCGGTCATGCGTGGAGAAACAATCTGGGAAGCAAGGCTTGAGTTAGCTTAGTCATCATGGAGTGACCGGTCCACTGCGCTGGCCGTGGGTTAAGCTGTGAGCCACTAAGGAACACAGTTCAGAGCCACAAGTGTAAGCCGGCTATCCGCTTTAGAGATTGCCCCCAACAAACTGTCTGCGGACCCATTCATGGCGTCAGTATACATTGACCTGGGAGGGCGGGTGACCATATCCAGCATTTGGGACTTGGGAGATTGTTACTTTTCCACACAGTCGCACAGCTAGACGGCCTCGGAAATATTGTCATCGGCGCGCACAACCGGGTTGTAGAGCGTATCGCGCTCCACGGGAACGCGGCCCGCGGCGACGATCAACCGGCAGAGTTCCTTGCGCGTCATGCCCTGCGGGGTGGTGGCGCCGGCATCGTGGTAGATCTTCTCCTCGACGACCGTGCCGTCCAGATCGTCGGCGCCGAAACGAAGGGAAATCTGCGCGATCTTGGGCGTGAGCATCTGCCAATAGGCCTTGATGTGCGCAAAGTTGTCGAGCAGAAGGCGGCTGACCGCAATTTGCCGAATGTCGGTCAGCCCGGTGGTGACCGGCAGGTGGTCGAGCGCCGTGTTTTCCGGGTGAAAGGCGAGCGGAATGAAGGTCTGAAAGCCTCCCGTCTCGTCCTGCAAGGCGCGCAGCTTCAATAGATGGTCCACGCGGTCCGCGTCGTTCTCAATGTGGCCGTAGAGCATGGTCGCGTTGGATTTGAAGCCCAGCTTGTGGGCGGTCCGCGCCGTCTCCAGCCATTCGTCGCCGTCGATCTTGTGGTCGCAGATCACCGAGCGCACCCCGTGGGCAAAGATTTCAGCGCCGCCGCCCGGCAGCGAGTCCACGCCGGCCACGCGCAGTTTTTTCAGCGTCTTTTCGACGGTCAGCTTCGCCCGCCGCGCCAGATAGGCCACTTCCACCATGGTGAAAGCCTTGATATGCACGGCGGGAAAGCGCTGCTTGAGTCCCTGCACCAGATCGAGAAAATACTCGAGGGGCAGGTCGGGGTGCAAGCCGCCGACGATATGAAACTCGGTGACCGCCTCCGTGTAGCCGGTGGCCGCCGTCTCCCAGGCCTCTTCCAGGCTCATCGTATAGCCCGCCGGGTCGTCCTTCTTGCGCCCAAAGGCGCAGAGCCGGCAAGCCGCCACGCACACGTTGGTCGGGTTGATGTGGCGGTTGACGTTGAAGTAAGTCAGATCTCCGTGCAGGCGTTCGCGCACATGGTTGGCCAGCCAGCCCACCGCCAGCACGTCCGGCGAACCGTAGAGCGCCAGGCCGTCGTTAAACTCCAGCCGCTCGCCGGTCAGCACTTTCGCGGCGATCGGCTCCAGGCGCGGGTCATGGCTGCGAAAGGGGGCGTTCTGAGGCGCGTTTTGTGGAGGGTAATCCACCGTTTCAGCCTGCATATACCGATGATACAGAAATAAACGGTGAGGGAATCCCATTTTGATGAATCTCGATCTTGTTCCAGGAAAAGGTTCGCGAGGGGAAAAAATGCATATGGAGGCTGCACTGAAATACTTTTAGAGTGTTCCTGTGAAGTTGGCAGTTGAAAATTATTGCTGGAAGTCCCAAACTTCTCTGGTAACTTTGAGGGTGAGCCGCCCGCAAGTTGGGGTTCGCGGTCTCTCAGGTCCGGAAACCCGGACCTGGGGCACCCAGAGTTGTGTAAGGTCAGGCAAGGGATTTATCGACTTCAACAATGAGCCGCTCGGTTAGCTGGCGACCAGTTCGGTGCGGCGGTGGCTGGCCAGCAGGGGCAGCACCTGGGCGGAGGCCGCGTCGGCGCTGAGGCCGTACTTGACGCGCAGATTCTCCACCTTGCCGTGCTCGATGAAGCGGTCGGGCCAGCCGATGCGGACCACGGGAACCGCAAAGCCCATCTCATTGAGCGCCTCGACAGTCGCCGAGCCGAAGCCGCCCATCTTCACATGATCCTCGAATGTAACGAAGGCGGCCACGCGGCGCGCGTAACTCTCCAGCATCTCGGTATCCAGGGGCTTGACGAAGCGGGGATTGACGATGGCGACCGAGTAGCCCTCGCGCTCCAGCTTGGCCGCCAGATCCTTGGCCAGCTCAATCATCGGCCCCAGGCCCAGGATGGCCACGTCGGAGCCGTCTTGAAGCACTTCGGCCTTGCCCAGGGGAATGGCGCGTGGCTCTGTCTTGCGGACAACCCCGGCCACGGCGCCTCGCGGATACCGGATGGCGCTGGGGCCGGGAAGGTCAAGGGCGGTCTTCATCATGTCGGCCAACTGGTCTTCGTCGGCGGGCGCCATCAGCACCAGATCGGGCACACTGCGCAGATAGGCGATATCGAAGAGTCCATGATGGGTGGGACCGTCGTCGCCGGAGAGGCCGGCGCGGTCCATGCAGAAGAGCACCGGCAGCTTTTGCAGGGCCACGTCGTGAACGATGGGGTCGAAGGCCCTCTGCAAGAAGGTGGAGTATATGGCGCAGACCGGACGGAAGCCGCGGGTGGCCATGCCGGCGGCAAAGACCACGGCGTGCTCCTCGGCGATGCCCACGTCGAAGTATCGCGTGGGATGATGGGGCCGGAAGAGATCGAGGCCGGTGCCGCTGGGCATGGCGGCGGTGATGGCCACAATGCGCGGGTCGCGGTTGGCCAGCTCCACCAGGGTATTGGCGAAGGACTCGGAGTAGGTCAACTGGCCGGCCGGCTTGGTTTGGCCGGTCTCGGGATCGTAGGGCCCCAGTCCGTGGAACTTCTTCTGGCCGTCCAGGGCGGGCTGAAAACCGCGGCCCTTTTGGGTGAGCACGTGCAGCAGCACGGGACGGTTTTCGGCCTTGAGAAAATGGAAGCTCTCGATCAGCAGGGGGAGATTGTGGCCGTCGATGGGGCCGAAGTACTGCAAGCCGAACTCCTCGAAGAGGATGGAGGGCCAGAGCATACTCTTGGCGGCCTCTTCGGCGCGGCGGGCCACCTCGACGGCCGTCTTGCCGCCCAGGCGTTTGACGATGCGATGGGCCGAATCGTGCAGGTTCTTGTAGTGCTCGTTGGTGACGATCTTGTGGAAGTAGCGGGCCACCGCGCCCACGTTGCGGTCGATCGACCACTCGTTGTCGTTGAGCACGACGATCATCCGCTTGGTCTGCTCGGCGATGTTGTTGAGCGCCTCGAAGGAAATTCCATTGGTGAAGGCCGCGTCGCCGGCCACGGCGATTATGTGCTCGGCGCCGCCGGCAAGGTCGCGGGCCACGGCCATTCCCAGGGCGGCGGAGAGCGCGGTTCCCGCGTGGCCCGCGCCGAAGGCGTCGTGCTCGCTCTCCGAGCGCTGCATGAAGCCGTTCAATCCGCCCGGCTGGCGAATGGTCTCGAAGCGGTCCAGCCGTCCGGTGAGAATCTTATGAATGTAAGCCTGATGGCTGACGTCGAAGAGCAGCTTGTCCTGGGGGGTATTGAAGACGGTATGGAGGGCCAGGGTCAGCTCGACCACGCCCAGATTCGGACCCAGATGGCCGCCGGTCTTGGAGAGGGTCTGAATCAGCAACTCGCGAATCTCGGCCGCCAGATCGGTCATCTGCGCGAGATTCATGCACTTCAGATCGGCGGGCGAGTGTACGGTTCCGAGCACTGTTCCCATGCGCTACCTTCCCCCGAAACTGGCCGGGACTCCCAAGAAACAGCCCCCTGCCGCCGGGGAGATCGAAACCAGCTTGGTCATCTTACAGTATACCAATCCGGCGGGTTCGGACAGCTAGTGCATTTGCGAGATTTGCGCCTCGATTTGGACAAGCGCCGCCTCCAGGGCCGCCCGGCGCGCCGGATGCGAGGTTTTCTGCGAGAGGATGTTCTCTCGTTGCAGATTGAGCGCCTGTTTCTGGCGTTCGCGCTCGGAACGCCGTTTGTCCGCCACGCGCCGCGCGTCCTCGCTCACATAGCCGCTGCCTAGGTCCACCTCTGGTTGCTCAAGGGTATTCGCCATCTGCGCTCCTCGGATTCACAATTGAAAAATGCGAACCCCATCTCCATTCTACGATTCTTTCTTCGCTCACGTCCGCCGATAATGAAGATGGTTGCCCGCTACGGCGGGCGCCGTCTTCCGCGCCGGCAGAAAGAATCTCTCCGATGGAGCGCTGGAGCGGACCCCAAACCTGAGGCAAATGAAAATGCGCCAAGTCCGGCGAAATCCGCCGCCGGCAGCCAATATCTCCAATACGCGATGGAGTCGCCGGCGAAATCTTCGTCGATTTCGAGCAATCCCAATCCTCTTCGACCTCAGGCATAGCGGCTTCTTCCGGACTCGCCGACGACGAGAATGCTACAACGCTTATTGTGTCTTCGCCGACGTGGCACGCCACGCGAGGCGCGCGACGTCAATGACCGCATCGCGGCGCAAACGCCGACCATCGCCATCGACGAACGATCGTTCGCCATGCGGTTGCATTACGATCCGTCGGTCACGACAGTTCAATACAGCGATGTGGCCCGGCTCTGGACCGGGTGGACGAACGGCCAGAAATCCTTTTTCATCGCTCTCCCCATCGCCGCTGCGGGCGCGACGATCGGGGCCATCGTTTCCATGCATGACAATGCGCCCAAGCTTCCCGCCGCGAGCAGCCAACCGACCCAGCCCCCTTTCCATAAGTTCGATAAGTTTTGGCGCGGGAATGTCTTGCTCGCCACAAGGGAGGGGCCGGGTGGACCATCCCGAAGCGGAAAACCGCTCTACGGCGTCTCCAATGCACCGGGAAACAGTTCCGGTTGTTCAGCGATGCGGTCTGGACAGGCTGTCCGCTTGCGGCCCGATGCGCCGATCAGACTCACAACCTCTAAAGCTTGAATGGCTTGCCGGGGAAGATAAATCCGCTGCGTGTTCGAGCGGGTATCGGGGGGCGTCACCAGCAGACCCGCGCCCTCGATCAGCGAGCGGTCGTTGGCCGCAAGACCCTCCAGTTCATCGCCATCGGCGAGGATCATGCGCAGCCAGAGGCCGGGGACGCGGGGCCGGATGGCGAAGCGCTTGTGCAGCAACCGTTCGGGATTGGCCTGGAATGCCTCGGCAACGGGGGATGGGGGGGGGAAGTCGCGCACATAGCAGACCCACTTCACCTGCTCCCATCCGATAGAAACAACCTTGCCGGTGAGATCGAGAATCTCCAGCGCGGCCGCGTCGCGAGCGAAGCCGACGGGCGCATAGCCCGCGCACCAGTCGCGGGAGAACTTGCGCACGATCGCCGGTTTGCGAACGGAGGCCATCGCTCTGGATTGTCGCACGGAGGGGCCTCGGCGCCCGGCAATCCGACTCCGCGAGGAGTTGGGGGAGGGCAAAGTGCGAGAAAGGGAAAAGCCGGAACTTTGGTTGCAAAAACCCTAGTCAAGCGGCCCGATATATGTTAAGGTACTGCTTTGCCGACTCCAACAGATTGCGCTTTAAGGGTAACTGCATCAGTTACTTGACATAGGTTACCGCAGTCTTTGGCAGGCTGTGCGGAAGTGACCGGCGCGGGATGGATTTTCGTTGCGAAGGTCCACTCGGTTCACGGCCGGCGGGGAGCCACCGGCAAACAGACCGCCGGTGCGAGGACGGAAGCAGGGAACGGAATGCCCGACTACATCTACCTGCTGGAGAACCGGCTTTCGGCCGACCAGCAAAACGCACTGCGCCAGATGCGCGAGGCTGCACGAGGAGCCGGAACGATCCTGTTTCTGACCGGCGACGCGGTGCGCGACCTGACCAGCGGCCATGCGGTGCGCGGTCTGGAAGTAACAGTGCATGGAAGCGCGCTGAAGCTCAAGAAAACGATCGAGGAACTGGGCGGCAAGGTCTGGGGCGAAGACGAAGCCTCGCAGTCGCTATACCTGTGTTTTCCGGGCACGATCCGCGTGGATGCGATCGGCGCTCACCGGGTCGAGTACCCCAAGCCGGGCAAGCCGGTCTTTCATCCCGCCTCCATCCAGGACGACTTGCGCCGCCGCGACTTTACCGTCAACGCCATGGCCATCTCGCTGAACGAGGGATCGTTCGGATTGCTGATGGACCCGCTGAACGGAGCCGCGGATATCGAGGCGCGGACACTGCGGTTGGTCTCCAATTATGGATTTATCGAGGAACCCTCGTTGTTGATTCGCGCCACTCGTTATCGGGCGCGGCTGGGTTGGGAGTTGGACCCCAAGAGCAAGACTCGCTATGAGAACTCCAAGGCCGATGGCGCGATCGAGTTATTGTCCGCGCAGGAGCGCAGCCGGGAGTTGGAGCAGATCGGCCACGAGGCGGAGGGGCTGAAGGTGCTGCGGGCGCTGGAGGCCGAGGGCTGGATGAAGGCTCTCTTTCCGGCCTGGAGCAGCGCCAAAGCCGACGAGGAGAAGCTGAATGCCCTGCACGATCTGGCCGTCGAGCTGCTGTTGCAAGGGGTCCACGCCGATATGTCCGCGGCGCAGATGCAGTTGCTCACGGCCCGATTGTCGCCCAAGGAACTGGCGGGTCTCAAGAAACTGATGCTGCGGCCGGGGTTTCTGGAAGAGTGGAACAGCCTGGACGCGCTGGCTGCCGGGTTTGCCAAAGAGCTGCTGGCCGAGACGAATGCCGCGCCTTCGGCAGGCTACAGGCTTTTCACCAGCTACGATCCAGAGGCGATCCTGTGGCTTGGCTTTACCGCGCAAGACGCGGCCGTGAACGAACGCTTCAATCTTTTCCTGAAGGTCTGGCCCGAAGTTCGCCAGCGCATCCCTCATGCCCTGATGCAGGAGATGCGCATCACGCCGGAGCTGCCTGCCTATAGAGAGATTGTGCAAGCCGTCTTTCTGGAGTTGATCGACGGTCGGCTGACGGTGGCGGAAGATATGCGCGCCTTCCTCGAACCTCACTCTCCGCCCGCTCCGCCGCCGCAGGTGAGCGTCAAGAAGCAGCGCGCCAAGCGCGGCGAAGCTCGGCTGAAGGAGGAATCCTACGACGAGGACGAGGAGGAGTCCGAGGACGAATTGGACGACGAGGACTTGGACGATATTGGCGGCGACGACGAGGAGATAGCCTTGGGGATAAATTTTCCCAAGATCGCGCTGGATGCGGAGTTGGCCGATGAATCGCTGGACGAGGAGCCGGAAGAGGCCGAACCGGAGTCCGAACCGGTTGCGCCTCGTCGTCTCTCGAAGCCGTCTGCCCTGGCAAAGCCGACGAAGGAGGCTGCGGATGCCGGAGCGCCGGATCACCGTGTGCTGCCAATGACCGCAAAAACCGTAACCGAGCCGGTACTGCTTGAAAACGTCCGGAAGCCGAAGGTCGCCCCCGCGCCATCGCCGGCCAAGCCGCAAAAGGCAAAGAATCCTGAGCCGGCCACGCCGAAAAGTTCGGTCCCCGCGATGCCCCGGCCAGCCTCAGTGCCCTCGCAAAAAAAGGTTGCGGCGGCACCTGCCGTTAAGACAGCCCCGGCAGGCAAACCGGCTGCGGCCGGAAAACCCGCGGTCGCGAAGGCATCGGCCAAGGCCACTATCAAGCCAGCCGCGGCCAAGCCCCCGGTGAAGGTTCCCGGCAAGGCTGCGACGGCGAAATCCGCGCCGCGAAAAGGGACAAAACCTGCTCCGGCGAGCGCTTCCAAAGCCGCCAAGCCACCCAAAGCAGTGGGAAAAAAGCAGCCAGCCAAGCCGGAAAAGAAACGTTAGGCCCCCGGCTTTTGCGGGGAAAGGCTATTGCGTAGAATCCCTTTCCACGCAATAGCTTGCTTCGCTTGCAGACGATATATAGGCACCGCCGCTTGGTCCATGAAGGACGCGGAACCGGCAGCCGGAGAATATCCCCGGCTAGTTGGCCGAGCCAGCCTTCACTTGCGTCGTCGCTGGAACTCGTTCTCTGAAACAGGCGATGCGAGGCTTCAAGGAGCATCGCGCCGGGCGGTAGACGCTAGTACCTGCCTCGGCCGCGCGAACTGCCGCCGCCAGGACCGCCACCGCTGCCCTTGCGCGCCTGGTAGCAATCCCGGCAGAAGACCGGGCGGTCGCCACGCGGCTCGAAAGGCACTGTTGTAGGCTGGCCGCAACCCGAACAAATCACAGGTGTACCCTGTGCCGGAGCCGAACGGTAGCCGGACCCCCCCTGGTCGTTCTTCTTTGCCTGACGGCAATTCTTGCAACGCTTTGGGGTCGAATAACCACGTTCCTGAAAGAACGTCTGATCAGCAGCGGTGAAGGTAAAGTCCTGCCCGCAATCGCTGCACTGTAATTGAATATCTCCGGCCATGGGTCTCCTCGTGGAGATTGTACAGCGCGATGAGCAATTTGCGCAGAAAGATTCTACTAAATCGAAAAACCCTTGCCGTTTGCATGAGCTTGGTGCCGCCGGGGCGGGACTTCGCGCGATTCGCTCCGCAGAATCGTTGCGACTTTTCCGCAGATCGATCCAGTTCCTACGCCCCTTTTCCCACGTCAGACGCAAATCCAGACCGTGCGCGCTATCATCGTTTCACTCAAAATATCGAGTGGAGTGCGAACCGTATATGCGGATCGTCTATGTGCTTACTTCGCTCGGCATGGGCGGAGCGGAACGGCAAGTGCTGGCGCTGGCGGAACGCATGGAGCGCCGCGGCCATGCGGTGGCTTTGCTGATTCTGCGCCCGCCGCTTGACGAGCAGTGGCCCACTTCGCTCGACGCCATTCACCTGAATATGCGCCGGACTCCCTTCAGTGTGCTGGGCGGCCTGGCGCGCGGGCGGCGCTTTCTGCGCGACTTCCATCCCGATTTGCTGCATAGCCACAGCTTTCATGGCAACTTCGTGGCCCGGTTGCTGAAGTTGGCGGTTCCCGCGGTCGCGGTTCTCTCCACGGTTCACAACGTCTATGAAGGCGGCTGGCATCGGATGCTGACTTACCGGCTGACCGATCCTTTGAGCCGCAGCACCACCGCGGTCAGCGCGGCGGCGGCGCGGCGGTTTATCGAAGTGAAGGCAGTGCCGGAGCGCAAATGCCTGGTCGTCGCCAATGGCATCGATACCGTCGAGTTCGCTCCCGATCCGGACCGCCGCGCGCGCATGAGGCGGGAGATGGGCGCGGGAAATGCGTTTCTCTGGCTGACCGCCGGGCGCATTGTGCCCGCCAAGGACTATCCCAATCTTTTGCGGGCCTTCGCGTTGCTCAGGGCAGTTCGCGCCGAGGCGCGGCTATGGGTCGCCGGGGAAGCGGCTGGAGCGGAGTTCGACCGGGCAATCGGCCTTGCGCTGGAAATGGGCCTCGACGATTCCATTCGCTGGCTTGGCCTGCGCCGCGACCTGCCCGCTCTGCTCGATGCCGCCGACGGTTTCGCGCTCGGTTCCGCGTGGGAGGGAATGCCGCTCGTTCTGGGCGAGGCGATGGCCATGCAAAAGCCCATCGCGGCCACCGATGTGGGCGGGGTGCGTGAGTTGTTGGATAACTCGGGAGCGATTGTTCCCTCTAAAAGCCCGGAGGCCCTGGCCGAGGCGATGCTTAAGCTGATGCGCGCCTCCGCCGAAGACCGCGAATCGCTGGGCCGCGCGGCGCGAGAGCGGATTGTGCGCCAATTCGGCATGGATGCCAAGGCCGATGAGTGGGAGAAGCTCTATCGGGCAGTTCTGGAGCGCAAATCATGATGAATTCCCGCGACATGAGCGAAAGAGCGGGTTGGCCGCCGCGCCTGATCGGGCCTGTAGCCACGGCGGCCGCGCTTCGGCTGGCATTGCTGGCCGCGACCCTGGTTCGCACCGGGACCGAAGTCATCACGAGCGGAGATACCGCCAGTTACCTCGAACCGGGGCGCAATCTGCTGCTACATGGCAGCTTTGTTACAGGCGCTCTGCCGGAGATAGATCGCACCCCCGGTTATCCGCTATTTCTTGCGCTGGCAAGCTTGCCTGGAGCGGCTTTCGCGGCCTTCGCGCAGGCAATTCTCTCCGCGCTTACCGTAGTTCTGGTCTGGCGGCTGGCTCGCGCCGTCTTTGGCGATGGCCGCGTGGCGCTGGTGGCAGCCTGGCTCTTGGCCTTCGAGCCGGCCTCCATTATCTATTCCGTTCGCCTGCTGCCGGAGACGCTCTTTCTCGCGCTGCTTCCGCTCAGCCTGGAGCGGCTGGCCGTTTTTCTTCGCTGGCGCCGCCTGTCCGCGCTTGCCGTTGCCGGTCTTTGGCTGGCCGCGGCAACCTTCGTTCGCCCGGTCAGCTACTATCTGCCGGCGGCGCTGGCGGTGGGGCTCTTCGCGGTGCTGGCCCGCGTTCCCGGCCTGCGCTGGAAGGCTCCCGCCGCGCTGCTGCTCGCCACTCTTCCCTGGCTGGCGATCTGGCAGATGCGCAACCGCGTGGAGACCGGCTTCGGCGGATTTTCCAGCATCGTGGCTCGGAATCTTTACTTCTATCAGGCGGCCGAGGTCCTCGCCCGCGTGGAGCGCAGGCCGTTCATCGACGTGCAGCGCGGCTTCGGCTATCCCGACGAACCGGCTTATCTGGCGCGGCATCCCGAGCAAGCCGGATGGGATCAGGCGCGTCGCGTCGCCTTCATGGGCGCCGAGGCCAAACGCATCCTGCGCGCGCATCCCGGAGTGTATTTGAAGATGCACCTGGAAGGTTCGGCGGTGGTCGCATTCACGCCCTGCGCGGCGGACCTGCTGCGGCTGCTGGGCGCATATCCGCAAGACGGGCCGCGGCGCGTGGTCAACGAAGGCCCGCTGCGGGCCGCGCGGAGTCTCGTCCGAACGCACCCATGTACGGCGGTGGCGATGGCCGCGCTGGAAGCGGGGCTGCTGGGACTCTATCTGCTCGCCGTGCGGGGAATGCTTTGCGGCGGCGCTCGCCGCGAGGCATTGTGGCTCTTGCTGGGAACGATGCTCTATTTCTTGGCCGTATCGGGCGGCGCGCAAGCCGTCGGGCGTTACCGGCTGCCGGTCATGCCCATCGTCTGCATCTTCGCGGCGGCAGGCTTGCGGCGCGATCCAATCCCCTACGGCATCGATTGCGGTCGGATTCACCCATGATAATCTGATCGGCAACCAGTTGGATTGCCTTTTCCGGCTGCGGATGCGGTGGACTGGAGTCACTCCGATGAGAGAACCAATGGCCTGGGCGGCGCTTTGCTGCGTGGCGATCGCAATTATGGGAAGCATTCTGGCGAAGGCGCAGGCGAGGACGGAGCAGAATGCGGTTCTGAGCCTGGATCGCGGCTGGCAGTTTCGGCAGATCAAGGCCGGCGTGACCGAAGCCGATTGGCTTCCCGCCGTCGTCCCCGGCGACGTCCATCTCGATCTGCTGGCCAACAAGAAGATCGCCGACCCATTCTTCCGCGACAACGAGGCTAAACTCCAGTGGATCGAGAACGCAAGCTGGGAGTACCGGCTGAACTTCGAGGTCAGCCCCGCATTGCTGGCGCGTTCCAACCTCGATCTGGTCTTCGACGGTATCGATGCGGCCGCCGAGGTCTACGTGAACGGCGCGCAGGCGCTTGTGGCCGACAATATGTTCCGCATCTGGAGGGTTTCGGCGAAGAGCCATTTGCACACCGGCAAGAACCTTCTGCGCGTCGTCTTTCCCTCGCCCATCAAAGCTGCCGAAGAAGCCGCGGCCGGCGACCTCTTTCGCCAGCACTCTCTCACCGCCGAGAAGACCTACATTCGCAAGGCGGCGTATGAGTATGGCTGGGACTGGGGACCGCGCTTTGTCACGAGTGGAATCTGGCGTCCGGTGCGACTGGAGGCCTGGGACAAAGTCCGCATCTCGGACTTCGCCGTTCGCCAGCGCGATGTGAGCGACGAAGTGGCGCATCTGAACGCCGAGGTCGAACTTCAGGCGGCAAGCGCGGGCGCGGCCAAAGTGAGTGTGCGGTTCACCGACAACGGCAAGGCGGCGATGGCGGAGACGACGGTCAGCGTTCATGCCGGAAACAACGTGATCGACTTGCCCATCGAGATTCGCCGTCCGAAGCTGTGGTATCCGGCCGGTTACGGCGAACAGCCGCTCTACGAGTTCACCGCACAGGTGAGCGTGGGCGGGCAAGCGGTAGCCGAGCGCAAGGTCAAGGCCGGCCTGCGCTCCATCGTCCTCCATCGCCAGTTGGACAAATGGGGACGCTCCTTTGAATTCGTGGTCAACGGCATACCGATCTTCGCCAAGGGCGCGAACGTGATCCCTTTCGACAGCTTTCCCAACCGCGTCACCGCGGCGGATTACCGCCGCATTCTGGGGTCCGCGCGGGACGCCAATATGAACATGGTCCGCGACTGGGGTGGCGGCTATTACGAGAGCGACGAGTTCTACTCCATCTGCGACGAGTTAGGCATCATGGTCTGGCAGGACTTCATGTTCGGCAACGACTGGCAGCCTGGGACTTATGCCTTCAAGATCAATATCGAGGCCGAGGCCGAGGACCAGGTCAGGCGGCTGCGCAATCATCCCAGCATCGTCTTGTGGTGCGGCAACAACGAGACCGAAATCGCCTTCAATTGGGCGCCGCGCGACAAGTTGCCCGCGGAGACAAGGTTCTATCTCTGGCAGGATTACCTTACCGAATTCAGCGGCATTCTTCCCAGGGTCGTGGCCCGGCTGACTCCGGAAACTCCCTACTGGCCCAGTTCGCCCAGCGCCGATTACGAAAATCTCGCCGACAGTTATCAGTCCGGCGACGCGCACATCTGGGACGTATGGCATGGTCGCGTTCCGTTCTCGACTTACGAGACGCATCGTGCGCGCTTTGTGACCGAGTTTGGATTCCAGTCTTTCCCTGAGATGAAAACCATCGAAGCCTTCACGCAACCGGAGGATCGCGCGAGTGTCTTCACTCCGGCGATGCTCGCGCACCAGAAAAACAACGAAGGCAACTCGATCATCGACGCCTACCTGCTGAAGGATTACCCGGAGCCGAAGGACTTTCCCAGTTTTCTCTATGTAAGTCAAGTCCTTCAGGCCGAGGGGATCAAGATCGGCGCCGAGCACTTCCGCCGCAGCCGCCCGGAGACCATGGGATCGATCTTCTGGCAGTTGAACGACTGCTGGCCCGTCGCTTCCTGGTCCTCGATCGACTACTACGGCCGCTGGAAGGCGCTGCAATACTACGCGCGGCGCTTCTATGCGCCCATCCTGGTCTCGCCGCACCTCGAAGACGGCGCGCTCAAGGTCTATATCGTCTCCGACAGGACCGAATCCAAGCCGGCCACGCTGCGGGTGCGGCTGATGGACTTCTACGGCAAGGTGCTGTTGGAGGAGACGCGCCGCCTGGGTGTAACTCCTCTGGCTAGCAAAGTCTATCTCGAATGGCCGCTCAAGAAACTCGCCGATGCCGGCGCCGCCGATACTTCGCGCGTCTTCGTAGTGGCCGAGTTGACCGCGGCAGGAGAGCCGATTTCGCGCAACCTCGTCTATCTCGCCCCAGTCATGGAGGTTCATCTGAAGCCCGCCGCGTTGAAAGTGGAGACTATCGGCGCCAATGGGAGTTGTAAAATCAGCATAACCTCCCCGGTCCTTGCCCGCGACGTCTATCTATCCTTCGGCAACCTCGATGCCAAGCTCTCCGATAACTACTTCGACATATTGCCCGGAGAGACTGTCGAGATCGCGGTAGAAAGCCAGGCGTCTCTTGACGCTCTCAAGGCGCAGTTGAAGGTCGTTTCTCTCGCCGATGCTTTTGACGGCGGCGGCCAGTCCGCTTCGGTGACGGCGACGAAATGAATGGCAGCGGGCCGGAGCTATGCGCTCCGGCCCGCGCCGGCGTTTTCCCGACGCAAAGAAACGGGATGGTCAATGAGTCATTCGGGGGTCAGAACGATCCGTGAGTCGAGCAATAGTGCGGTGGTTGGTGAAGAGCGCATTTGGTGCAGAGGCTATCGCAAATCGGGCAATGAGCGGTACAGTCCGAAGTTGCCGAATCTGAATCGCTGTCTGTTGCGTTCGAATCGTAGTTTGTGCTGTCTTCTTCGTCACCCATAAGAGGTAACTCCTTTCTGGGTTAGATGGTCTCACGGCACAGCGGACCGGGGCAATATCAAGTTCAAAAAGCGATCGTTGCCGGTTTGCGCCGCAACAATCAGAACGAGAAGGCCGCCTGGAAGAAGATGCGTCGCGCCGCGGCGCCGGAGGAGAAGATTCCGCCGGCAAGACTTGCGGATTTGCCAAAACTCGGCGCGGTCACGTTGCCGATGGGGCTTCCAAAGTCGATATCGTTGAAGAGATTCAATGCCTGTGCGCTGAAGTTCAAGGAGTATTTGTGGCCGGTGCTGACATTGCCGCCGCCCGGTCCGCCGCGGCCACCACCTCCGCCGCCAAATAGGCCGGGACCAAATCCGCCGCCGCCGGGGCCGCCACGGCCGCCGCCTGGAGGTGGTCCGCCGCCGTCCTGACCGCCCGCCGCCGCCAGCTTGGGGCCGAGGCCGAACGAGCGGCTCACGCGCAGATTCACGGCTACCGCCGCCGGGCCGTTGCCGAGATTGATGGGGATGGGCGTATAGCTTTGCCCCACACTTGCCGGCGTGGAATTCATGCAACCGTAGGGGGTATTCACATAGCCGGCGACGGCGTTCGTGCATTCATCCTGCGAATCCGCATAAGCCGGGCGGCTGTTGAAGAAGTTATCGCCGGTGAGGTCGTCGGCTAGGACCAGATTGAACGGCTTGCCCGACTGCGCGATCAGAAACGGGTTGAATGTGATGCCCCAGGGAGCCGTGTAATTGCCCATCAGGAAGACCATGTTGCGCGAGGCGAAGCTGGCCCGTCCGTAATCCTGGCTCAAATCGTAGGAGTTTGAAGGATTCGAGCCGCCGCCGCCGTCCGAATCGGCCACGGTGAAGTTATAGAATCCCATGACGCTGAATTTGGGCGAGACGCGCGCGTTCAGGTTCACGATCAACTGATTCTGCTTGAAGACCGCTTCTGGGTAATACTGGTCCACGATGCCTTGGGAGGAATCGTAATTTTGGCCGTAAGTCGCGTTCGCGTTGCGCACCACGTACTGATGGACTCCAAAAGAATGCAGATAGGTAGCTGTCAGCGTTGTCGTCTTGGTCAACTGGCGTTCCAGGCTCGTTCCCAACTGCTCGGTATAGGGCGAGCGGTAACTCGGCGCAACCTGGTAAGTGGTAAAAATCTTTCCCGGCGCGCAGTTGCCGGTGTCGAGCGAGGCGTTAAAGCAGGTGGGGTTCGAGACGGTGAACTGCTTCTGCGTGTTTGTGCCTCCATTCAGGCGCTCTGCGGTAAGCAGGCTGCTCAGGGAGAAGCGGTCGTAGAAGAATCCATAGCCGCCGCGCAGCACGGTCTTGGCTTGCTTCTTGTCCTTGTGGCCGTCGAGAGCGTAGGCAAAGGCCGCGCGCGGCCCCCAATCGTCGTGGTCCGCGATATGATTCTGCGACTCCCAGCGCAGGCCGCCGGATAGGGTTAGGTTGCGATTGGCCTTCCAATCGTCCTGAAAGAAGAGCGCGGCATCGAAGACGTTGGCCAGAAATGCGTTGCCGCCGGTGGTATAACTCAGTTTGGTGGGCAGGGCGCTGCCGCCGTCCAGCGCGCTTACGTAATCCGCAACCGAATCGAAGTTGAAACTGCCATTGAAGTTTGCGTCCGTCCAGTTGGCGTCGCGGTTGTCGCGCAGCCGCGTGCCGAACTTGATGGCCTGCGAGCCCACGCTCATGGTGGTGATGTTTTGCAGTTCAAGATGATCTTGGTGATCGTGGATGAACTGGCTGGAGGAACCGCCGCCAGTGAAGGTCTGCGGCACTGTCACCAGCGGATCGGTGCTTACAGGCGTTGTAGTGTTCGTGTCGCGCAGGTACTGAAAGCGGGTTTCGTTGACTATATGTTCGTTGACGATCTGCGAATCGCTCAACTGGAGGGTGTTTTCGATGGTGTCGGAAGTGTTGGACTGGGATGGCAACGATGTGGAGCCGATGTTGCCGCTCTGATTGTTGCGATAAAACTGGTAACGCAGCGTCAGCGTATTCGTTTGCCCCAACTGCAGGTCGATGCGCGGCGAAATCTCCGTGCGCATCTGCGGGTTGAAGATCGAGCCGGAGAGTGTGCCAACTTCATAGAGGTTCGTGCTGCCCGGTTCCGGCACTGCGGTGCTAACGTCGTAAACGCTGTCGTTCTGATTGTTGCGCTGCTCGACGCTGACGAAGAACGAAGCTGTCTTGGAGAGCGCGCCGCTGGCCGTGCCGTTGAACTGGATGCTGTGATAGGAAGGAAGAACAGCCGTGAACGGGTTGCCGGTATTGAAGGCGTCGTCGTTGCCCTGCAGGAAGAAGCGCCCATGCAGCTTGTCGGTTCCAGGCTTGGTGAGAATCTCGATGCGCCCGTAACCCAGCTTGTCGAACTCCGCGGAAAAAGGATTCTGATTGATGCGAATCTCGCGGATCGCCGACTTGGGCGGAAGTTGCCCGCCGGTAAAGCCGTCGATGTAAATCTGGCCGCCGTTCGGCCCCGCCGAGGGTCCGGCCAGCGCCGTCAACTCATTGGATAACTCATCTGGATCGTCGGAAAGCGCGTCCAGATCCTTGCCCTTGAGAACGATGGCGCTGGCGTTGGCGCCCGCCTCCACGCTCACTGTGGGCGAATCTTCGCTGACCGTCACGCTTTGCTGCTCGACTTCGATGGCCATTGCAATATCCACGCGCTTCGCCTGCCCGGCCGCCAATGCAATGGGCTGCGAAACGAAGGGCGCGAAGCCGTCAACGTTGACGTCGATGATGTAACTGCCCGGAGGCAGACCGCTCACCGCATAGGCGCCCGCGGCATCCGCTATCGTCGAGGCCGCGGCAGTCCCGACAGCGGTGGCGATGGCGATCTTCGCGCCGGGAATCAGCGCGCCGGTGGGATCGGCGATGTGCCCGCGCAGCGTCGCCGTAGCCGCTGGAGTCGCAGGCTCGGCAGTGTCGGCTGGAGAGGCGGCAGGGGGCTGAGTCTGTGCCGAAACCGCGGTAGCCGCCCCCAGCATTAGACTCAACGGCGCGGCAATCGAAAAAAGAAAGAACTTCCGCATTCTTGAGTACACTTATCCCTCGTCGGTTTGGCTTTGAATTCCAGGTTGCGCTTATTCGCTTGCCGCTTCCGCCCCGCCGGAGCCTAAACTCCAATTCGAGAGCAGGTTCTTGCTGGCATCGGGAGCCTCGAGCAGCGGCTCAACGCCGGCCAGCAGGGTGATGGCCGTAACCTCCGTGGCGCCGTCGGTTGCAACCAGCATAACCGCTTCGCCTTTTTGCAGATCGGCCAGTCGAATGGCAGGAGCGCGGTTGAGTATCTGCTGCGGATCTCCGCCGCCCGGAGCGCCGCTCTGGGGTCCTGTTGCCCCAGCGTAATGGGGTGGAGCATTTCCGCCTTGCGCGCCGCCGTTGCCCATCGATTGTCCCTTGAGCCGCGTGGCCAGCGCCTGCGCCATGCGGTCCGGCAACCGCCGCATCTGCGCCTCCGCTGTTATGTGGATTGTGACTTGTTTCTTGGTGGCCAAATCTTTGACGACCAGCATGGAACCGGCCGCATCCAGCGAGACAACGGTTCCGGCGATATTGCGGAAGCTGCCGGAGACGATCTCTTCTGCGACGATCTCGGTGCCCTCCGCGTTCTTGGTTCCGCGCGCCCGCAGTTGGTCGCCCGCATGAATCGCGTCGATGGGTGCCGGAAGCGCCTGATCGAAGCGCACCGAGGCCGGCGCATAGCGTTTGAGCAGGGTTGCCTTGTTCACATGAACCGCGACGGTCTTGGCTGTGGCTCCGGTGCCGCTGCTTAGAAGAATGATTCCAGAAGCGGCATCGACGCTCTTCACCAGTCCGCCCACGCCTTGCCGCTGCCAGTCTTCGCGCTCCTTTTGCTGCTTTTGCGCCACGTCCTCCTGCTTTACAACAACGATCCGCAAGGCCTGTTCGGTCCCGGCCGGCGCATTGGGATCTAGCTTGACCAGCGCGCGGTCCCCCACGGCGAGATCGCTGAACTGAATGGTGCCCGCCTTGCTCAAGTCCTTTTCGCCGGGGGCGATGCGCTTCAGCGCCGCCGTGGAGGGAACCTCCACCCGATGCGCCGCACCGGCATCGCTCTTCACCGTGAGCGTATTGCCGTCGATGGAGATAACGGTTCCCGGAAAGTTGGATGCCGTCTGCGCATTTGCCGTGAATGCCGCGGGCAGCGCGACCGCGGCCAAAGCGATCGAGAGAGCCAGTTGCCCTATCGTAACGGGAACCCGTATCTTCATTTTGCCTTTCATTGTCCGTCTCTCCGCGGGGCTGAATCTTGTCCGTGCCGAGGTTGGGAACGATCCCCGTTTTGTAGACGAGCCAATGCGCCAAAAGGTTGAGAGAACCGTTTCAACGCCTGACCGGATTTTTCACCCAAAGTCGCCCCATGGCAGAGGAAGGCGAAGCTCAACTTCGGAATTCAGGTTGAGAAATCCGCGCTCTATATATTCGGGGACTCAGGACGATATTCGGCGGCGGAAAGCGCAAATAACTCTTTCCGATAACTCTCTCGGATTCGGGAAAAACCCAACGGCCGCCGCGGCAAGTGTACTCCAGAAGGTAGAATCCGACCCGCTGGGCCGTGGAAGATGCGCTGGTGAACCCGTCCAAAGACGGTGGAGCTCTCCGCGGTTCATTAGGCATTCCGGACTGGCGGACACGGCACACAGAACCGATTGTCGAGTTGAGCCCCTGTTCATGAATGTTGGTTCAACCAGCGTTGACCACCCACCTGCTTTGCAGGCCGGTTTCTAATGCGGATAGTAGAGTGTCGTGCGAGGAAATGCAAGTTTTGTCCGAGATTGCGGCATCGCGCCGGCTTTCTGCTTTCCGCAAACGGGAATCGGGCGCCGGAAACTGCGGGTATGTGCCTACGAACCTGTCTTTTGCTCATCATCGAGCACCTCGTCCAACAGGCCGCGCAGGCTGGCCGCGCGCGCATGGCCCACCCGCGCATCGGCCCCGGCTGCCTTGCTCGCCTGGGAAAGCTCGTCGGCAAGGTTGATGGCCGCCAGCACGGCCACGCGCAGCGAATCCACCGTGCGGCCCTGCGCGGCCACGGCGCGCATCTTGGCGTCCACGCGCTCGGCCAGCAGGCGGATGTGCTCCGGGTCCTGGCCGGAGAGGTGATAGGTCTGGTCGTATATGCTTACGGTAATGTAGCCGGCGGGGCGGCCGGACGACAGTTTAGTCAACGCCTGCCTCACAGTTCCAGCGCGTCGAGTTGCGCCAATAGCCGCTCCACGCGCTGACGCACACGGTCACGTTCCGATTGCAGCGCATACACTTCGGTTTGCAAACGATCCGTCAAAGGCTCCTGCTCACGCAATCTCTCCTCGGCTTTGGCAGCGCGCTGTTCGGCCTCGGCGCGAGCTTGCCGCTCTCGCTTTACCAGATCGACGGCGCGCAGAACCCGCTCCTCGAGCGCCGAAAAATCGTCCACGTTCAGGGCCAGAACCTCCGGCTCCGCAGTCTGCGCCTGATCCGCCGGTTCGGGTTCCGGCTCCCGCTCAATCCGCGCTTGCCGCGCCTGCGGTTCCGACTCCTCGAAGCGCTCGCTCTCCTGGAGCGGCTCGGGCTGCTCAGTCTCCTGTTCCGCCGCGACTTCGGACTCCCAAAGCGATTGCTCCATCGACAAACCTCCGCTCGAACTCGGACTTTCCAAGTCAGTATAGCGTCGCGCGCACTCGTTTTCCCGTCTAACTCCGCAGCCGCGCCCCAACTTTGCCAATAGCCTCGACCACCTGAGCCTGAAAGTCTTGCAACTCCTCCTCGCGCAGGGTGCGATCCTGGGCCTGAAAGGTCGTGCCCAACAGCAGCGAGTACTCGCCCGCTCCCAGCTTGGCGTCGCGAAAGACCTCACACGCTCGCCAAGCCACCAGTTCCGGAATCCGCAATCCGGCCAGGGCGCAATCTATCTTTTCCCAGCCGATGCTTTCGTCCAGAATCAGAGAGAAGTCGCGCCGCGCCGGCTGGAAGCGGGAGATTTCCCGCGCAACCGGCTTGCGCAGGGGCAGCTTGTAGAGGCGGTCCAGGTATAACTCGCCAACCAGCACCGGCTCCTTCAGCTTGCGCGCGACGGCCTCGCGCGGATGCAGTTGCCCAAGCCAGCCCACCGTCGCGCCCTCCACGGCAACCCGCGCCGCCCGATAAGGATGGAGCCACGCGGGAGTTATCCCGGCCTCCGCGGGGAAGCGGTCGAAGTACAGCGATCGCATCTCGAAGCGCGCCAGAACCTGTTCCACCACTCCCTTCAAGTCGTGGAATTCGATCTTCCGCGCGGGGTGCGGCGCTCCCTGTTCCGGCAGGCTCCCCGCCGCGCCAAAGGCCAGCCCCGGCCGTTCCTCCACCTTCTCCGTCGTGCCGCTGAAAACCGTGCCCAGTTCAAAGAGCCGCACGTCGCTCACGTCGCGGTGCAGGTTCCCGGCCACCATCGCCAGCATCCCCGGAATCAACGACGGCCGCAGCGCTCCCGCCTCCTCGCTGAGCGGATTTCCCAGTGGAACGGCAAGCCCAGGTTGCGAAGCGGTCAGCGCCGCTTCCGCCGCCGAGCAAAACGTGCTCGAAATCGCCTCATGGAAGCCGGCCGCCAGCAGTGCGCGGCGCACCCCCGATTCCTTTTCCGCCCAAGGCAGCGCCCGCACCCCTTCGCCGAATACTGGCAGAGTATTGGCAAAGCGGTTGTAGCCGTAGACGCGGGCAACCTCCTCTATGAGGTCGATCTCGCGCTCCAGATCGAGACGCCAACTGGGTAGCTTCACCAGCCAGGCCGCTTCGCCTACGTTAGCCCCACTGCGGGTGGCCAGATTGCATCCCAACGCCGTGAGCACTTCTTCGACCGTCTTCGCTGAGATACCTTCGGAATCCACAGTCTTGCCTAGGATGCGGCGCACTTCCCCAAGTTCCAACGCCACCGGCTTGCGATTGGCGGTGCGCGCCTCAATCGCGGGAATGCGCACATCCACCAACTCGCCCTCGATCCAGCCACCATTGGCCAGCAAAATGCTGCTAACCAGCGCCGAAGCCAGCGGAGCGGCACTGAAATCGGCCCCGCGCTCGAAGCGATGGCTGGCGTCGGTGTGCAGCCCATGCCGCCGCGCCGTTCGCCGCACCGCCATCGGATCGAACCACGCCGCTTCCACCAAAACATTTGTCGTCTCCGGCGCAATCATCGTCTCCCAGCCGCCCATCACCCCGGCCAGTCCCAGCGCCTTTACATGGTCCGCTACGACCAGGTCTTCGGGGTCAAGCGTTCTCTCCACGCCGTCCAGCGTCTTGAGCTTTTCGCCCTTCTTCGCACGGCGCACTACGATCCCTCCTTCGATCTTGTCCAAATCGAAGGCGTGCGTCGGCTGGCCCATCGCCAGCCAGGCGAAGTTGGTCGCATCCACGGCGTTGGAGATTCGCTTCTGCTCCAGCAGCCCGAAGTAAGTGGAAACCTCAGCGCCCGCAAACCAGTCCCGCGATTCGCCAATCTTCACGCCGCGCAGCACCCGTGCCGTAAACCGCCCGCAAGCGTCCTCGGCCTCGATCTTGACGGAGAAGTCCTTGCCGGACGGCCTGGCTACCGGCAGATCAAACGCTGGCCACACCGCAGGTGTTCCATAGATCGCCGCCGCCTCCCGCGCCACTCCGTAGTGATTCATTGCGTCCACGCGGTTGGTGGTGATGTCCATCTCGAAGAGCGAACCGTTGCCCGCGCCGAGATCGTAGATGCCCTCGACAGCAATGCCGCGCAGAGTCAGGTCTTCGGCGAGTTGCGCGTCGGTCGCGGGCAGTCCCGGCAGGTAATTACGAAGCCATTTGGTCAGTATCTTCATCGATTAAGGTTCTCTCTTCGCAAGTTGGCGCGCTTCGCGCGATAGCGGGCTCGCGCGCTACAGACGGTTACGATTCCGGCTCCAGCACACCCAGGAGGCCATTGATCAGCTTGGCTACGCGAGTGCCAAGGTCCAGCAGCTCTTCGCTAGCAATGCCTTCAAAAAATCCCAAGCTTGCCGCCAATTCGGTCTGAGTTTGCAATTCATTGATGGATGCGCGAGCCGCTCCAAGTCCCTTTCGCATCTCGGCATCGTTCAAACGTCCATGCGCCTCGGCGATATGACTCGCCACGTTCACCGCGGATCGGCGCAGTTGCATCCGCAACCCGAACGTCTCCGACTTTGGAAATTCCTCGGTTTGCTTATAGATCAAGCGCGCCAAATCCATGGACTTTTGCCATGCAATCAAATCGCGATAATGCCGCGTCCTGCTCATTTCGCCAACCTGCCAACTTGCCATCGCGCGAAGCGCGCCAGCTTGCTAAACAAACTGATCCAAGAACCGCATATCTCCCGCGTAGAACTGCCCAATCTCGCTGACCCCATACTTCATCATGGCGATTCGCTCCACGCCCATCCCGAAGGCGAAGCCGGAGATTTTCTTGGGATCGTAGGCAGGCTGCTTTTCCGCCGCGAAGGCGAAGACCGCCGGGTCCACCATGCCGCAGCCCAGCAATTCGATCCAGCCGGAGTTTTTGCATTTGCGGCAGCCCTTGCCGCCGCAGAAGATGCAACTGATCTGCACGTCGGCGCTCGGCTCGGTAAAGGGAAAAAACGAGGGAAAGAAGCGCGTCTTGACCGCCGATCCGAAGAGCGCCTTCATGCCATGGTCCAGCGTTCCTTTCAAGTCGCTGAAGGTGATGTTTGTGTCCACGCAAAGCCCCTCGACCTGATGAAAGATCGGCGAGTGGGTGGCGTCGGTGGCGTCGTTGCGATGCACCTTGCCGGGAATGACGATGCGCACCGGCGGCGGCTGCGACTCCATGGTCCGCATCTGCACCGGCG
>CAZMHC010000010.1:0-50199 GCA_964565955.1 uncultured Occallatibacter sp. | reverse complement strand
GGAATATAGCAACCCGGGTTCCTCCGGCCATTTAGAACTGCTGTTGGAAAAGAGTGATAGTTGACCGGAGAGTTCGTTCTCAGATAGAATTGTAAAGTTTGGCGATGCGCCACGATGGAGGGCGCGCGGGGCAATGTTGGGTTCACCGCCGCAACCGTGGCGTGTGTGCGGCCCGCTTCCCGATGCAGTACTCTTATGTATGCGCCCCAGTAAGCACACGAATATGAGATGGAATGCGCCTCGATTTGCGAAGGGCGCGCGGGAGGGTTTGCGATGTACGCAGTGATTCGCACCGGCGGCAAGCAGTATCGAGTCGCCCCAGGCGACGTAGTGAAGATTGAAAGCGTGGTCTCGGAAGACCGGACCATCGAGTTCAGCGACGTGCTGGCGGTCTCCGGCGAGCCGGGAACCGTGGCCAAGCCATCTGCTGCCAAGGTAACCGCCGAAGTGCTCGGCGAGGGCCGCGGCGACAAGATTCTGGTCTTCCACCTGAAGCGGAAGAAGCAGTACAAGAAGCTGCAAGGGCACAGGCAGAACTTTACCGAGGTGCGCATCAAGGCCATTGAGGCCGACGGCGTGACCTATACCGCAGCCGCCAGCTAGTCAGTCGACAAAAAGGTTGGCTATGGACAGCGCGAGAGAATCGATGGGCGGCGCGGAAGACTGAGAAAGGGATTCGGCAATGGCACATAAAAAAGGTGGAGGCAGTTCCACCAACGGACGAGACTCCAATGCCCAGCGGCTTGGCGTGAAAGCCTTCGGCGGCGAACTGGTTACAGGCGGATCAATCATCATTCGCCAGCGCGGTACCCGCATCAAGCCGGGTATCAACGTGGGCATCGGTTCCGACGATACGCTCTTCGCCAAGGTCACCGGACGGGTGAAGTTTGTGGACCGCGGCAACCGCGGCCGCTTCGCCTACATCGAGCCGATAGCAGCGGAATAACTGCATCGCAAACTCCGCAGCCGAATCAACCGGCGACCGGCAAATCGCGCAGCATCTCGGTCCACTCCTCATATTTGTGGGGCGGTACACTCTAGATATGCCTGTCCGCGCCTGCGGATCTTCCACCCGCGGATCGTCCACCAGCCATTCCAGTTCGGTCAGCACAGCGTGGGGCTCGTCGTGGGGTAGAGGATGCCACTTGACAAAGAACGAGCAATCCCTGGCGATCCTATCGATGGCCGATCCACCCTCGATCACGCACACGTTTAACGTCGTGCCCGGCAGCTCAAAGAGCGCATCCATAGCGAGCCGGAATCCCCGACTTCAAGGCATCCTCGCGACCCCAAGCTCACGAGCGCGAGATCGGCCACGCCGCCAGTGCAATGGCCGATAGTCCCCGGCTGAGATGCGACTTCACACAAGCCAGTTATGCCAAGGAGGGCTTTCCTATCCGCGATCCTAACTTCATAACCTATAAAGGAGCTATCGAGACGGCGGAAGAGTTTGCCAAACGAATCTATCTGGAAGCCTGGTAACGCGGCTGGGAGTACGCTGCAAAGAAAGTCGTGCTAGCCGATGGCTCCGAATGAATATGAAATCCAGGCGATCCGCGCTTCCCGGGGCGCGATTCAAATCGTCGATTTCTATCACGCCCGGCAACACCTGTGGGAGTTGGCGCGTACATGCTCCTCGGATCGCTTTCGCTAATGGTGTATACCACTGTTTCTGGCAAACTTCGCGACGATAGCACAGATGGGGAGACCCCTTGGGGGCGGTCTGCGCCGTAAATTGCCCTACGTCTACGATCAGGGCGAGGGAACGCTGGAGCAACTGGGGCCAGTTCTGGGTGAGCCTGGGTTGGGCGAAGAAGATTTCCGCCGCCCGCAACCGCACCGGCAGGCAGAGCGCGTGCCTTACAAGCCAGGCGCAAGCCACACGCCGGCCTCGAGGCACAACAACAGGTGCGGGATTGGTTTCTTCAGCAGCCCGATCTTACCCCGGCCGAAGTGCAGGTGAAGTTACTCAGCCAAGCCGGCGTTATGTCCGGCTCGACGCAAATTTGGAAACTTCCGCGGAAGCCGGGTCTGCGTCCAAACAAAGTCGCTCCACGCCCAGGAGCGAGATACAGAGGAGAGCCGCAAGAAGCGCGAAGAGTTTATAACTATCCTGGGAGAGATAGATCCATACGCTTGGTTTGACTGGACGAAAGCGGCGTCGCCGCTTGGATGACTCGTCTCTGCCGGCGCAGCGAGCAAGGCAGCCGCATCTATCAGGCATAGAAGCATATCTTAAGGCCTTGTGCGGCAAACTCTACCATATGAGTTCAGGGGTAGCCTGGTTCGTTCCACTCCGGCCGATGCGAGTGAATAGCGAGACTGGCGCATCCTTTCGGATTTCGCGCAGATGCTGATCGGTATTGCGAGGTTCTTGTACGTCAGCCCCTTGGCATCGAACTCAACCCTCGCCTGACTTCACTATCTGACCTTCGCCATCCTCACGCTCGCCTATTTGGTCAGACCGCTCACGCATAATTCACAACGAGCTTAAAGCGGTGTACCTGTTTGATGCGTTAAGTAGGTTGCCGGCGAGGTGAATTTCAGGGCAAGATACGGCGAAGACGCACACTCTGTGAATGATCGGTGAATACCCTGTAAACAATCGGACAATTGTCGTTTAATAGAGCATTCTGCCGTTGCATATCCATGCCATTAGTAATTAGATTTGCCTTGGGGGTGCTTGCGGTCTGACTGTAAGCGGAGTCAGACATCCCACTTTCGAGCGTTTATGTTCGCTACCGCTGGCGAAATGGGAATGCCTACTGCTAAGTGGGGATGGCGGAGGTGTGCCTTGACAAACAATAAAAGCAATGGCATGCGGCTCGATGAGTGCGTCAATTGGTGTGTGTAAAGGATATGTTGCCAAGTTGAGATAGCGTCTAATTCAGCAAGCGACTTGGTATCCAACCGAACGAAAGGATGCGCCAACTCCATAAAACGCAACAGCATCGGTTGGAACATACTTAAATCGCAATTGTTCCGAGTGTGCATCATGAAAGTGTTATCGTAACGTAAAAAAGCTTTGCATATCTTGCAGTTATCAGGTCAAATTCAATTTCTATCCGAAGCGGAGGCGCTATGCCGATCGATGTTGCTGTAGTGGGAAACGGATACTGGGGCAAGAACCTGGTGCGAAACTTCTTCGATCTGGGCGCGCTGCACACGGTGTGCGACGGCAACCCGGTGGTAGAGGCGAATGCGCGCGCGAAGTATCCCGAGGTCGTTTATCGCCGGGATTACAAAGACGTTCTTTTGGATGAGAGCGTCCGTGGAGTTGTGCTGGCTACGCCTGCGGTTCTACACTTCGACATGGCGTACCGCGCGCTATTGGCGGGCAAAGATGTGTTTGTCGAGAAACCGCTGGCGCTGACGGTAGGCGAAGGAGCGGAATTGCTCGAACTCGCCGCCAAACGCGGTCGCATTTTGATGGTGGGGCATATCCTGCAGTACCATCCGGCAGTCAGAAAACTGAAATATCTGATAGATGCCGGTTCCTTGGGGCGCGTGGAATATATCTATTCCAACCGGCTCAATATGGGAAAGATCCGGTCGGAAGAAAACATACTTTGGAGCTTTGCGCCGCACGATATCAGCGTTCTGCTTGGTCTGCTCGGCGAAGAGCCGCAATTGGCGAGTTGCGAGGGCGGCTCCTATCTTAGCAAAGACGTTGCCGACGTTACTCTCAGTCAATTTACATTTTCCAACGGGGTGCGCGCGCATATATTTGTCAGTTGGCTTCATCCCTTCAAGGAGCAACGGCTGGTTGTCGTCGGCTCGGAAAAGATGGCAGTCTTCGACGATACGGCTATCGATAAGCTGGTGCTGTACCCGCATCGTGTCGAGTGGAAGGATCGGCTTCCCAATGCAGTAAAAGCGGAACCCGAGCCGGTCACTCTCGAAGCGGCGGAGCCTCTGCGCAACGAGTGCCTTGAATTCATCGAGTGCATGGCGACGCGGCGCTCTCCAGTTACCGATGGCCGGGAAGGATTGCGCGTATTGAGAGTGTTGAATGCGTGCCAGGAGTCGATGGACAGCCATAAGGCGGTTTCGCTCGCTATCGAGGCCAAGGCTCAGATAAAACCATTCTTCGTTCATTCGACGGCGGTTGTGGACGAGCCTTGCGAGATAGGCGCGGGAACGAAAATCTGGCATTACTCCCATGTTCTGAAAGGCTCCAGTATCGGCGAACGGTGCGTATTCGGCCAAAACTGCCAAGTGGCGGAAGATGTGGTTATAGGCAACAATGTGAAGGTTCAGAATAACGTTTCCATCTATGCAGGAACGGTGATCGAGGACGATGTTTTTCTTGGACCTTCTTGTGTGCTCACCAATGTTACCAACCCTCGTTCGCAGGTCAACCGCCACTCTTTGTACGAATCTACAATTCTGCGTCGTGGCGCGACTGTGGGTGCGAACGCGACGATCGTATGCGGGGTCGAGCTCGGGCGTTACTGCTTTATTGGAGCCGGCGCCGTTGTTACTCGGAGCGTACCCGATTATGCGCTCATGATCGGCAATCCCGCCCGCCAATCCGGGTGGATGAGCCGGCACGGCCACCGCTTGGCGCATCAAGATTCAAGCGGTATCATGCTTTGCCCCGAAAGCGGCTTCCGCTATCGGGAAGTGGACCCAGGCGTGGTGAGATGCCTGGATCTCGATGAGGAATCGCCCTTGCCGGCGGAACTAAGCACCGGCTCCAAGACTTACGACCGATTCAAAGATCAGGCTGCCATCCAGGAAGTTCTCCAATGAAAGTTCCATTTCTCGATCTGAAGGCGCAGTACGCCACAATCAGGGACGAAGTCCTCGTCGCTGTTAACGAAGTGCTCGACTCCCAAATTTGCATTTTGGGGCCTAAAGTTGCCGAGTTGGAGCAACGCGTAGCCGCCCTATCCGGCTGTCAATTCGGGGTTGGCGTGTCGAGTGGTACTGACGCGCTACTCGCCAGCCTGATGGCGCTTGGAATTGGCCACGGCGACGAAGTCATCACAACGCCATTCACGTTCTTCGCCACTGCCGGCTGCATCTCCCGCACCGGCGCTCTTCCCGTATTCGTCGATATAGACCGGCGTACCTATAACATCGAGCCTTCGAGAATTGAAGCCGCTATCACCGTTCATACCAAGGCGATCATTCCAGTACATCTGTATGGGCAGATATGCGACATGGACCCCATCATGGAGATTGCCGCAAAGCGCGGACTTTATGTGATCGAAGACGCGGCGCAGGCTATTTCCGCAACCTATAAAGGCCGCAAGGCTGGAAGCGTCGGAACTGTCGGATGCTTTAGTTTTTTCCCCAGCAAGAATCTCGGCGGAGCCGGTGATGGCGGCATGATTGTAACCAACGATCCGGAGTTGCACGAACGACTGACAGTCCTGCGCGCCCACGGCTCAAAACCCAAGTACTATCATAAGTTCGTCGGCGGCAATTTTCGGCTGGACCCTCTTCAGGCGGCCATATTGCTAGTCAAGCTTCCACATCTGGCGGAATGGTCCGAGGCGCGACGCCGCAACGCGGCCATTTACGACCGCCTTTTTTCCGGCAGCGACGTTCAAACGCCCTGGATCAATCCGGATTGCGTCAGTATCTTCAATCAGTACGTGGTTCGGACACCAGAGCGCGAATCGCTTCTTCGCGCTCTGAAGGAAGATAACATCGGATCGGAGATTTATTACCCTGTTCCCATGCACCAACAGACGTGTTTTGCAGGCAAGTGCCGAACAGTTGGATTGATGAATGAGTCGGAGGCTGCCTCGAAAAGCGTTCTCGCGCTGCCGATCTATCCAGAGCTTAGCGTCGAAATGCTGGAGTTTGTGGCAAAGACGGCCATCGGGAGCTTTGCCCGGGTGTAGAACGTCAAGCGCGGAAAGACTTTACCGCAGCCCACAGTCGAAAGGGAAACGACAATGCTTTCCACCGTGGATATCGAGTTGTCCGACGCAAATGCAATGTCGGAAACGGCTGCGCGCCAATGCCCGTTATGCATGGCTTCGCCCGCAATAGTTGGAAAGGCCAACTATTACGACGCCGCGAAGCGTTACTCGACGCCGGTGTTCTACTGCAAGATATGCGAGATTTACGGCAGAGCGGTGAGTCCGGCGCAGGTAAGAAGCCATATTCCGGCAACCAGTTACGTTCAGCCGCAAAGCGAATCGAAATGGCATCAAGCGCGCGCAGGCTTTTTCGAGTACATTTTGAACGTTGCCAATCGGCATTTAGCCAAAAGCGACCGACAATTGCTCCTTGCCGATTTCGGCTCCGCGTACGGGCACCTTCTCGATATCGCCGCGCGTCGAGGGTTCAAGTCGACGGGCATCGAAGTCAGCCCCAGATTGGTGGAGATCACTCGGTCTCGCGGATTGAGCGTGGTTGAATCCATCGAGGAAGTTCAGGGCGACCTGGATGTCGTCACGCTTATCGATTCTCTCTATCTCATTCAGAACCCAGTTGCGCTTATGTCGAAGATCGGGGAGCGCCTGCGCGAGGGCGGAATCGCTATCATTAGGATCACCAACCGAAACTGGATCGCAGGCATGAAAACAATGTTCGACAAAGATCCGGACCTGAGCGTACTGGGGGACGCAATTTTCAGTTACTCTCTTCATGGGCTGGAGAAATTGCTGAGCCAATCCGGGATGAAGGTCGTGCGAGTCATACCGGACGGGGGAGCCGGAAAGAAAGCCAAGTGGACGAAAGCGCTCGGCTACAAGGCTCTTTCGGCAATCAGCCGTCTTTCGGCGCACAGCCTTCTAGTGTCTCCAGGCTTGATCGTAGTTGCGACTCGATCTTTCACGTCTTTGAAAGATCGAGCCGCGCAACAGGCCGTTCCAACCTGCTGACAGCCGAATAGATCAATGACCGCAACCTCATGGATCAGCGACTAGCGATTCCAATAACGGCCGTGAGGCCATCTAACCCAAGATACGCGAAGTCTTCCCCCTAACCTATTGCGGCTCATTATAAACAGCGAACTGCCTTAAACCAGGAGTCAAGGCCTACCGCTAAGTTGGGATAGGGACGGCTCCGAGAACAGCGGACGAAACATCGCGCCGTCGGAGCTTCCGCAATCGCATTTCAGCCAGGACGGCGCATAGAGGCGTGAATAGTCGCGAGACAGCGAATGAGGATGCAGACGGTTATGGAGATGAACAGCGATCCGCATAAACAGTGGTATGCTTTGTTTACCGCTTCCAACAACGAAAAACAGGTGGAGCGGCATTTGCGAGGAAAAGATATCGAAACCTTTCTTCCACTGTGCACGGTTACTCGGCGATGGAAAAACAGGACCACGGCAAGGGTGGAACTGCCTCTCTTCGCGGGATACTTATTCGCGCGGTTCGCGCGTTCGGAGAGTTATCGAGTTCTAGATGTGCCGATGGTCTATTCCATCGTGGGAAACAAGCAGGGGTCCATACCGTTGCCGGACGAAGATATTCGCGCGCTGCGCGAGAGCCTGAGCTTCGGGCAAGTCGAGCCGCACCCTTTTGCGAACGTAGGTTCGCGGGCGCGAATCCGAACCGGCGCGTTGGCCGGATGGGTGGGCATCGTTTCACGTGTGGATGCAGGGCTGCGCGTGGTGCTAACAGTCGAGTCGATCATGCGCAGTTTTGCCGTGTATGTGAAGGCCGAGGATATCGATATTCTTGGAAACGAGGCAATTCGCGGGGAAGTATATGCCACGGACTATCCAACCGGCAGCAGGGAGCAGGTGTGAAGCATCCGTTCAACAACAAAGATGGGAACCCGCAGGGCGCTCACAGCGGTGCAGATGGATCGAGGCACACGGTCAACAGTGAAAGCAGGGATGAGATTACGATCTCCGAGCTGAGGGAGATCGTTGCGCGCCGCAGATTGCCGCTTCTTCTCTGCATGGCCTTGGGGATCGCAGCGGCGATTCTTTACTCTTTTGCCCTACCGGCGCGATATGAATCGACCGCGCGGCTCTCCGTGGACAATGAGCCTTCCTTGTCTACCGGAGTCGAGATGTTGGCTCAAGCTGCGGGGGTGGTAGACCCGGCCACGTTGGAGACTCAAGTCAGCATACTGGAGACTGATTCGCTAGGATGGGAAGTTATTCGAACGCTGAGACTGGATCGTCAGCAGGAAGCGCTGCCTCGGCGCTACGGTATTCTATTTCCAGTGTGCGAAACGGGCGCGGGCCAGCCGTTCGACTCGATCGGCGCGGAGTGCCGCCAGATACTTCTGGACGAGTTTCACAAGCGATTGCATATTCAGGCGCTTCCGCGAACCGAAGTCATCGAGATTCGCTACCGGTGCAGTTCCCGGTATCTGGCGGCGGAGGTGGTGAACACTCTGGCATCTCTTTATATAGAGCGCAATTTCCGCGCAAAATACGAGATGGCTACGAAGAATTCCTCGTGGATCGCAGGGCAATTGGACAGCGTGAGGAAAGACGCGGAGGATGCGGCGCGGAAGCTGATCCAGCATCAGGAGTCCACCGGCGCGGAAGGCATAGACGGCGGACAGAATCTGGTTCTTGCGCGGCTGTCGAACTTGAGTCAGCAACTGGTGGTCGCGGAAACGGATCGCATGGTGCAGGAGGCCCGCTACCGGACGGCGGAGAGCGGCAACCCGGAGTCGCTAGTTGTCAGCACACAGGGTTCTACCCTGCAGGTGCTTCATGCGCAGGAGGCTTCGCTCGAGAACCAGTACGCCGAACTCGATTCGCAGTTCGGGGATGCTTATCCGAAGGTCGTGCAGGTGAAGGAACAGTTGGCACAGGTTCGGGAAGCAATCGATACGGAGGTCGGGCACGCGACGGAGAAGCTGAAGAGCGAGTACGAGTCGGCGGTGAAGAGCGAGCAGCTTTTGCGCGCCCAGCTGGAGGAACAAAAGCAACTTGTTTACAACACGACCGACGCCTGGGTATCGATGTCGCTCTTGAACCGGGATATGGAGGCCAGCGGGGAGCTTTACAAGCAGGTCGTCAAGCGGTTGAAAACCGGCGGCATCATGGCTAGCTCAAACGGGCCTGATATATCGGTGATCGATCCGGCATCCGTTCCTTTGCGGCCAGCCGAACCGCAAACACTTCTCAATATCGCCAGTGGGATCGTCGTCGGGCTGGTTCTTGGGCTGGTGTTGTCGGCCTTGCTGGAGGGTCTAGACGGAAGGGTCGCGACCATGAAGGATGTCGCGCAACTCTGTCCGGTCTCCGGGGTGGGAGTCATTCCTTGCATCGAGGAGGATGGAAAAGTGGGCCGATCCGCCGGGAGCGTCTGGAATACCCTCAGAGAAGACGCGGAGAGGGACGGGCTCGACGGCGAGGTTGCAGCCGGGATCCGGTCGATTCGCACGTCGCTGATTCACGCGGGCGCGGAAGCTCCGCCGAAGGTGATTCTGGTCACCAGTCCGCACTCGATAGAAGGATCGACGGCTACCAGCGCAAAGCTGGCGGCAGCCTTTGCGCGGATGAACCGGAGGGTGCTGCTTGTCGATGCCGATCTGCGCCGTCGCGCTCCCGACGGCGGGCCCAATGCGGCTGAATCCGGGGGGCTTGCCGAGGCACTCAGAGGCTCGGACTACCGCGCCCAATGCATTGCCAGGCCCAAGTTCGGCTATCTGACGATTCTTCCGGCAGGCGCGAGTCAGCCAGAGCAGCGCGACCTGCTCGATTCGCCCCGTATGCGAGCGTTCGTCGCGCAGTGGCGGGAGGAGTTCGATCAGATAATCGTCAATTTGCCCCAAGTGATTGGCGCAAGCGATGCGGTCATCATGGCCACAATGGTCGATACGGTGCTGCTGACAGTGCGCGCGGGCCGGGGGCGCCGCAACGACATCGGGAGCGCCATGGAAATTTTGGAGAGCGTAGGCGCCAGGTTGCACGGCGCTGTGGTTACGGATGCGTCCAAACGCAGCTTCTTCGCTCGGATGACTTCCTGGCGCAGCCAACCTTTTGCCAAGCCGAAGAGGGAATACAGCGATGTATTGTCATAGGAATTTAGTTTGTTTGCCGCTCATGCTGTGCGTTTGCCTCTCAATGCCGGGGCAGATTCCGGTGTCCGCATCGGTGACCGACTCGCCCGCCCAACAGATGAGTCCCGTGGGAGTGAGCGAACTTCCCGCCGTAAAAATGACCACGACCGTTACAGGTGCGCCCACGACTCTCGGCACCGGAGATTTGGTGGAAGTGAGGGTCTTCGGCGTTCCAGATCTGACTCAGCGTGTGCGTGTGGACAGCGAAGGGAAGATTCATCTTCTGCTGATCGGCGATATCGAGGTTGGCGGCAAGTCGGTCGAGTGGGCGCGCAACTCGATTTCGGAGAAGATGGTCGAAGGGCACTTCGTCAAAAACCCGAATGTCGAGTTCCTGGTTGTCGAGTATGCCGGACAAATGGCCTATATAACCGGCGAGGTGAACCGGCCAGGCGCTTATCCGCTGCTGCGTTCGCATCGACTTGCGGACCTTTTGGCTATCTCAGGCGGGCTTACCGCGCGCGCCGGAACCGACGTGATGATCGCGCACAGCGGGGATGAGAAGAATCTTGTGCGCGTCGATCTGAAAGATAAAGACAGGGAGCGCGCCAATCCGATGATCGAGCCGGGCGATTCGATCGACGTGGGGCTTGCCGGCATCGTCTATGTGCTTGGAAACGTGGGCCACCCTGGAGGATTCCTGCTCGACCGACGCGCCACGCTGTCGTTTACGGAAGCGCTCGCGCTGGCGGCGGGGCCATCGCTGACGGGATCCAACACGAAGGCCGTGCTGATCCATTCGGCCCAGCCGGATGCGCAGCCGATCGCCGTCAATTTGAAGAACATTCTCAAAGCGCGCAGCCCCGATATTCCATTGCAGGCAGGCGACATCGTCTGGGTCGGCGACAGCGCGACCAGGAACTTCGGCCGTTTGCTAATTGAAAGCGCGTTTTCAGCGGCAAGCACTGCGGCGGTCTATGCCGCGTATACGAAATAGCTGCCGAGCGAAAGAACCGGCGGGAAGCGGGAGAGCTTTCGCCGGACGCTTGAATATCGACGATTGAGCGACGTTGGGCGCGGCGGTGGCGCGGCTAGATGCCGAACGCAAGGAAGCCTGAATAGATGCCTATCGATCACGGTTTGCAAGGCCTTGCGGATTCATGGGCGCGGGCAGCTCGAGGCAGCGTAGCGAGTCTGCGGGCCAACAAATTCATCCGAAAAGCGGGAATCTTGAGCGGCGGATCGGCTTTCGGGCATGTGTTTACGCTCGCCGCCGGACCGCTGCTGACACGAATCTACGGACCGGGGGAGTTCGGCGGGTGGGGCGTGTTTACGTCTCTCTTGAGTATCATGTCGGTGGCCGCCACGTTGCAGTACGAGATCAGCATTGTGATCGGGAGGGATGAGCAAGAAGCCGCTTATCTGGCCTTCGGGTCGTTTCTGCTTGCGGTGCCGGCGAGCGTTCTTTCCGGGGGGATTCTTTGGTTCCTGATTCGTAGATCGCTGCTAGGGTTTGGCGGGTTGCCGCAGTTTGCGCCTTTTCTGATGACGTTTAGCGTGGCCTTCATCGGTTGCTTTGCCACGCTCCGCTACTGGGCGCTGCGCGAGGGACAGTTCGGGTGGATAGCGCAGGCATCCGTCGTTCAAAGCGCGGCGCGGGCGATTCTTCAGGTTGCGCTGGGAGTGGCGGGGTTTCGTTTCTCCGGCTTGCTGCTGGGCGAGACGCTGGGGCGCGGCATGGGTATGTCCAGGATGCTGCGAGGCTCCTGGCCGGCGCTGAAACGCCAAGCGCGGCGGTTCCACTGGCGCGAGTTGGCCCAGACCTTGCGGCGGCACCGCAAGTTTCCCTTGTATTCCTTTCCCTCGTCGTTCTTGGATGCGGTATGCGTGGGGCTGCCGCTTCCTCTTCTGGCTCAGATGTACGGCGTCGAGCTGGGAGGCCAGTACTCGCTCGTCTGGAAAGCGATAACCGTTCCGAGCGTGCTGATCTCGGCCTCGGTGGCGGACACGTTTCACAGCACCCTCGCAAATTGCGCGCGCGAAGCTCCAGAGCGGGTCGCCCGGCTGTTCCGCAAGACCAGCCTGCTTCTGTTCTTTGCCGGGTCCATCCCCTCCGTTGCGCTTGCCCTTTGGGGGCCGTGGGGGTTCGCGACGATGTTTGGCGCGCGCTGGGCGCTGGCCGGAACGATAGCGGCGATCGTCGCGCCCTGGTATCTATCGCAGTTTGTCGTGAGTCCGCTCAGCAGGGTGGTGGTGGTGCTCAACGGGCAGGAGACCAAGCTGTTCTGGGACGTTCTCTGCCTCACATCGCTGGTGTCCGTCTTCTTGGCGGCGCGCTCCATGAACTTGGGGCCGCTGCCCGCGATAAAAATGCTCTCCGCGGTCTACACGCTGCTTTATGCCGCCTATTGGCTGGTACTGAATCGTATCGTTGCTCGCTTCGAGAAGTCGCGCCGCGCAACCTTCCAACCTTGCTGAATCGTTCTTGGCGGAATAACCCGATATGTGTGGAATTGCCGGCTTTGTGGCGCTCCCGGAGCGCGGTAACTCCTACCGGGCGCTTTCGGTATTGAAGTCGATCGAGCATCGCGGCCCAGACGATCGGGGATGGCTCCGCTTGAACGGCCAGCAGGTGGAACTGGGCAGGGAGTGGACGGTGCCGGAGAAGGAACCCGAGGTTCTGCTCTTGCACCGGCGGCTTTCCATCCTCGATGTGAGCGATACCGGATGGCAGCCGATGAGCACCGTCGACGGGCGTTATCGCCTGATCTTCAACGGCGAGATATACAACTACCTTGAGATTCGACGCGAGCTTGACGAGATGGGGCACCGCTTCCGGTCCGGCTCCGATACGGAGGTTTTGCTCAACGCCTTTGTGCAATGGGGCACGGCGGCGCTGCCTCGCTTGGTAGGTATGTTTGCATTCGCGCTGCTCGACACCCACCGCCGAACGCTGTTGCTGGCACGCGATTTTTTCGGCATCAAGCCGCTCTTTTACTGGAAAGACAGCGGGCGCATCTTTTTCGCCTCTGAGATCAAGGCATTGACCGCGTTCGGACTCTCCCAGCCGCGCGCGAATGCCGAGAGACTTTTGCTATACCTTCGTTACGGAACGACGGACTTCGGCTCGGAGACGATGCTATCGGAAGTGCGTCAGATTCCCCCGGCGCATTTCATGGAGATATCGGTGGACGGCTGCGCGGCGCGGGAGCCGCGTCGTTACTGGACGGCGGAAAGCGGCGAAACGCTGGATATCTCTTTGGACGATGCCGCAGCCCAAGTGCGCGATCTCTTCTTGAGGAATGTCGAGATACACCTTCGCAGCGATGTTCCTGTCGGCGTCGCGCTATCGGGAGGAATCGATTCCTCCGCCATCGTCATGGGCATTCGCCGCTTGGATCCGAAGGCGGAAATACACGCCTTCAGTTATATCTCGGAAGACGCGACCTCGAGCGAGGAGAAGTGGATAGACATGGTGGCGCGCGAGGCGCGAGTTCATGTTCACAAGGTGCGAGCCTCGGCCGAAGAACTAGCTCAGGATCTCGATGCCATGGTGCGGTTGCAGGACGAGCCTTTCGGCAGCACAAGCATCTATGCGCAAAATCGGGTCTTTCGATCCGCCCGAGCCGCCGGCGTCAAGGTGATGCTCGATGGGCAGGGAGCCGACGAGATATTGGGCGGTTACAACTCCTACAAGGGCGCGCGTCTGGCGTCGTTGCTTCGACAAGGCCGCTGGTCGCAGGCCGCTGGCTTTCTGGGCCGCTTGTCGGGCAATGGAGGGATAGGATTGTATCTCGGCGCGGCTTACAGCGCAAATTACATCCTGCCTCCCGCGATGCAGTCGATCGTCAGAATCCTCGCCCGTAAGGACGCCTTCCCAGCCTGGCTCAATCGGGCGTGGTTTGCGGAGAGAGGCGTGGGCGCCGAGTTCGCAGGCTACACCGATGCCAAGGATGTATTGAGAGAAACTCTCAAGCGCGCCGTCAGCAGGACTTTGCCAGGGCTGTTGCGCTACGAAGACCGTAACTCCATGGCATCGTCGGTGGAAAGCCGAGTGCCGTTTCTCACTCCCAACTTAGTCGGCTTCCTCGGCGTCCTGCCGGAAAACTGCCTCATCGACTTAGAAGGGACGACTAAATCGGTTTTTCGCAAGGCGATGAGGGGCATCGTTCCAGACGCGATTCTGGACCGTCGCGACAAGGTGGGGTTTGCCACGCCGGAGAAGCGGTGGTTGACGCAACTCGACGGCTGGGTTCGATCAGTCTTGGATGGAGAGGTCGCGGCAACTCTGCCTTTCTTGAATATGGGAGCCGTTCGCCGCGAGTTTGAAGCGGTTTGCCAAGGACGCAGACCGTTTGGCTTCCACATTTGGCGCTGGGTCAACCTGATCCGATGGACCGAGAATCTGCAAGTCTTCTACGAATGAAAAATCTCCGGCTCGATCCCGCAGCCGGCGCAAACGACAGGCAAAATGTGAAAAGACTCAAGCTGATAGCTGTCATGGCGGTTTTCTTCGCTACGCTGCTGTGGGCCTATGTGGCGATCGTGGCTCCGGTATACGGATCCGCGGGATTCAAGCTCTACTGGCCGGGACCGCTTCGGATCGCATGGATATTCGTCCTTGCATTGATTCCCGCGACATTCTTGCCGCTTCGGTTGTCCCGACCCTCCGTCCTCGTTGTTTGGTGGCTTTACGTGACGGTCTACGTTCCGGCGGTTATGATCCCTTGCTTGAGTCTGACTCTGACTTCCGCGGAACTGTTGCCTCTCGATATCGCTATGCTGGCGTCTCTGGGATTCCTATGCCATGTTACGGCATTCAAGGTTCTTTCCTTGCGCCGTATGCGAATCGGTCCGCGCCTCTTTTGGTCCGCTCTTTTCCTCGCATGGGCCGGCGGACTGGTCTTTGTGTGCGCCCGCTTCAGTTTCTCCACGCTGCTCTTCAACCTTGCATCTTTGTTTCTTGGCGGAAGCGAATACACAATACGCAGCGGGTTCTTCCTGCAGTTGTCCCAGTCGGGAAGGCTTCTCGGCTACATAACCGGGCAGATAGGAGAGGCGATCGATCCATTCCTGATTGCCTATGGAATGGTGCATAAACGCAAGTGGCCGCTGGCTGCGGGAATCGTTGGGCAAGTGGCTATCTTCACGGTTGTAGGCGCGAAATCCATCTTCTTTTCCACCTTCTTTCTGGTCATCGTTCTCTGGATGGCAAGGCGATATGCCAGGAACTTCGGCATCGCGCTTGGTTCGTTGCTAATAGCGATTGTGTTGTTATCCGCGGGAGTGGATTCGTACTCCAAAACCGCCAATCTTTCCTCGATTACGACGCGCCGGACTCTAATGGATCCGGGATTGCTCACCGGTTTCTACTACGAACACTACTCCCAGGCGCCGTACGCAGGCTGGAGTTACCACTTTCCCAAGCCGGGTGAATCCATTCTTGCTCCGCCTTACGAGATCGGTCTTGTCTACATGGGCGATGCGAACATAGAAGCGAACGCAAACCTGTGGGCCCAGGGCTTCGGCGACTTCGGGATGTCTGGAATCGCCGGTTTTACACTCTTGCTCGCCGCAATGCTATGGATATACGACTCGATAGCGGCCCGACAGAACCGGGAGTTTGCCATCGTGCTGGTAGCCATGCAGGCCTTTGCATACAGCAATTCCCCACCCATGACTGTCTTTTTGACGCATGGAGGCCTCGCCACTGCTTTATTGCTCTGGACTGCGCCTTTCATTCGACCGGCGAGAGTTGAATCCGAAGCGGCTTCGATGCGATGACGCTCGGATTCCCGGCCGATACCGGCCATTTTCAAACGCCTCAAAACAGACCGCTTCGGATAAAGTCGGGCTGCGGTTATTGGCGGCAACTCGACAATCCGTTTGCGCGCACCCTACGAAAATGGAGAGATCACCATGACACTTCGGCGGACCGTCGATATTGTTGGGGCATCGCTATGCCTCTTGCTGTCAACCCCCATCCTGCTTCTCACAATAGCTGCCATCTATCTGACCGACGGCAGGCCCATCTTCTTCCGCCAGCAGCGCTCCGGCTTGCTTGGCCGGGCGTTTACCATATTCAAGTTTCGCAGCATGAGGATCAACAATCTTCCATGCAACGCGGTTACCGAAATACGGGCGGGCCATCCGCTTGTAACGCCGGTGGGAGACCTGATTCGCAGATACAAGATCGACGAATTGCCGCAACTCTTCAATGTTCTGATGGGGGATATGTCGTTGATCGGACCGAGGCCGACGACTCCGAATCAGGTGGAGGAGTTCACGCCCTTTCAGTGGCGGCGCCAGGAGATTCTTCCCGGCCTCACCGGATGGGCGCAGATCAACGGCGGAATCGATATCGGATGGCCGGAACGGATCATGCTCGATGTATGGTATATCGATCATCGATCGCTCTGGCTGGATGCGATGATCCTATTGCGAACGGTAGCTGTAGTGCTGCTGGGGGACCAGCCCAATAGCGAACGGTTGATTCAGGCCGAATATCACGCCGGACGCCAGGAAATCGCGCTGCAACAGGAAGCCGGCTGATCTTGCGGCCTGCGCGGCGATAGACCGTCTTTCCCGCGCCGCGATTCTTTCCAGCGAAATCCTTCTATAAGCGACCGACAGAATCGGCGAGGCGACGCGGATGGCGACTCTACACACCGGAGCGCGATGCAAGGCAGTTCATCTAACATCGGTGCATCGCGCATTCGACAACCGCATCTATCACAAAGAGTGCGCAACGCTGGCGGAGGCGGGCTACGACGTTACACTCATCGCGGCCAATGCCGAAGGCGCTATCGCCGATCGCAACGGAGTGAGGCTTGTCGAACTCAAGCCTCCCCGCAATCGTTTCGAGCGATTCTTCCGCGCCATTCCTCAGCTTTACCGCGCGGCGCTGATGGAAGACGCGGATATCTATCACTTTCACGATCCGGAGTTGATGCCGATAGGCGTTCTTCTGCGCCTGCATGGCAAGAAGGTGATCTACGACGTGCACGAGGACTACTCCGGATCGATGGGCAGCAGGAAATGGATTCCAGCGCCGTTGCGCGGCGTCGCCGCTTGGGGAGTTAGAGGCTGCGAGAGACTGTTCGCGGATTGTTATAGCAAGATCGTTGCGGCTACGCCTACCATCGCTGGGTTATTTCCTTCCTCGAAGGTGACACTCGTCCAGAACTTCCCGTGGATTCGGGAACTTCACAGCGAAGATGCGGTTTCGTATGCGGACCGCGAGGCGATCGTAGCTCATGTCGGGGCGCTGTCCATGGATCGCGGCCTTGCCGAAATGGCAAAAGCGGCGGAATTGGTTGCAGCGACGCGGCCGGTGAAACTGGTGTTGGCCGGAAAGGTATTTCCCAGCGGGTGCCCCGGACTCGAACCTGAGCGCTGGCATGGGGTGATCGAATATTCCGGCCTCTTGTCTCGCCCGCGGGTTGCGGAACTGCTGGCCAGATCCCGCGTAGGTATCGTGACGCTTCATCCAACGCGAAATTACATAAACTCCCAACCGACAAAATTGTATGAGTATATGTCCGCTGGGATTCCAGTGGTAGCGTCCGACTTTCCGGTGTGGAGGCAGGTTGTCGAGCCGTCCGGGTGCGGGTTACTGGTCGATCCGCTTGATCCGGCGGCGATCGCGGCGGCTATCCATTGGCTGCTCGCGCATCCCGCGGAAGCGGAGGAGATGGGCCGCAATGGACGCCGCGCGGTGAACGAAAGGTACAACTGGGAGCGCGAGGGCGCAAACCTGGTCGCGGCATACGCGGAACTCGCTGGAAGCCGCGAAGCATCGTTGGCCGAGCGGCGGTCGCGATCGACGGAGATAGCGTGAAGAGGCGTTTCCAGAGCGCCCATGGAGAACAAGCTATGAATATTTGGATGGTCCATCACTACGCCAATACGCCGGATACCTTCGGCGATGCGCGCCACTTCAGCCACGCCCGCGAACTCATCCGCCGCGGCCACACGGTCGCCATCGTAGCTTGCAGCTTTCATCATCTGAATCATGAACAACTGAAGGGAGTTTCGAGCGAACACTGGGAAGCGAAGGTCCATGACGGGGTAAACTTCATCTGGATACCGGCGCAAAGCTACCGGAACGGAGCCTTTCGCCGCGTACTCAATATGTTCGAATTCAGCTTGCGCGCAATCCGGCGCGACTGGGCCGTCGGGTTGGAACGGCCCGATTTGATTCTGGGTTCCACGCCCCATCCTTTCGCGGCGCTTGCGGGGGAACGGCTGGCGGCTCATTGCAAGGTTCCGTTTGTGTTGGAAGTGCGCGACGCATGGCCGTACATACTCACGGAAGTCGGAGGCTATTCAAGATTCCATCCCTTCGTTCAGTTGGTGGATCGGACGATGAGATTCCTCTACAGGCGCGCGTCGGCGATCGTGATGCTGTCGAAGCATTCGGCCCCATTGCTTGCCAGTTATGGAGCCGACCCGCGCAAGATACTCTGGATTCCCCATGGTGTCGATCTGGAGATGAGTCCCCAGCCCCGTCCGGCGCCGGACGACGGAATTTTTACCGTAAGTTACATCGGCGCGCACAATCGATGGAACAGCCTTGATGCCGTGCTGGACGCGGCCAGGATGCTTCAAGAGTCGGGTACGCATAACGTGCTGATTCGGTTCGTTGGCAACGGCGAATGCAAACCGTCGCTTGTTGCCAGAGCGCGGAACGAAGGCATCCGAAACGTCCGGTTTGAAGATTCGGTGCCGAGGAACCTTCTACACGAGGTTCTGCATGAGTCCGACGCTTTCGTCATCAACAACAGCGAAGACGGAGCTTCAAGGAACTGGATGAGTTTCAGCAAGCTGTACGCCTACCTCGCGGCGGGCCGTCCGGTCGTCTTCGGCAGTTGCACGGAGAACGATCCGGTCCGGGATTCCGGATGCGGCTTGTCCGTGGCGGCAAACGACCCCCAGGCTTTGGCGGAAGGCATTCGCTTCATGGCTGGCCGTACCCCTCTGGAACTGGCCCGATACGGAGAACTTGGCCGCGCGCATATTGAAAGCGAGTACAGCATCTCGGTTCTAGTCGATCGATTCGAAAAAATGGCCTTTGAAATTGCCGGCCAATCGCAGTCCGTAGATGCCAAAAAAGGAATGCCGGTTCCTGCTTGATTCCCAAGCGGGCACAAAGGCGTATGCGCGACGAGCGTTTCAGCGCGTCTTGAACTTGTTATTGACAAACGCTGCGAATCGCCGTTTCTGGGCGACCGCGCCATTCATTGTGAATCGGTGAAGATAGGGAGCTGGTCGATGGACAAACTTAGCTGTGGAGCGGCGATCTGTTATCTCGTTCCGCTGGCATTGGCGGCTCTATCGCAGGGCTTCGGCCGGTCGCAGGCTGCTCTTGGAATATCTCAGAGCCAAGACACGGACCTGGTTCGGTTCACTACTGCGCATGGCGGACATCACAAGCTGGAAATAGACGATGCCGACGGCTTTGTCACTCCGGTAGTGGCAAGAGACTTCGAGGGAGCCGAGCTCGAATTGCGCGCCAACGATGCTGGATTGATCGCCGGCATCGTCTACCACCTTCGACTGGACGGCAAACGGGAAGCCGAAGACCTGCGGCTGCCGCTCCCGGCGCAACTCGATGCCAGGGCCGACTGCGCTACCCTGCGCCATACATGGGAGGCGACAGGCCGCGCAGATGTAGGCGAAGCCTTGTCTGGACTTAAATGGGAGGGAGATCGTTGGGAGATAGCCCCGCATACTTACCTTTTAGGCGAATCTCTCTATAACTCGGAGATGGCGATGCGCCCCGCGCTGGAGGCCGCTCGGGTGTGCGGGGACATTCGCACGCTGGACGAGATGGCGCAGTATTACATCGTCATGCTGCGCCAGACCGAGACTGTGGGAGACCTGTTGAAACGCCCCAGAGTTACAGTGGAAACCAAGAATCGGCTAAGCGCAACCGACCACGCGGCGCGAACCTTCGCCACCGCATTTGGTCAAGAGGCTGGAGAACGCGAACTCTTCAACGCGCAGTGGCTTCATCCGGCGGCAGAGCTATTGAGAGCGGTGACGGTATTGCCGGAGAAGACGCGAACGCCGGCCATGAGGAACTTTGCCAGCCTGTACACGCAATTCATCGTCAAGGATCAGTTGGAACGCTATCTCTTTTACGAAAGGCTGTCCCCTCTGGGCGGGATCGGGATTGAAGGTAGGGTTGCCGGCTGGGAGGCGGCGATTGGAGCGATGAATGGCAAGGGCAAGTGGGACACCGCCATGTCCGACATCGACTTATGGCTGCTGGCATCGGTCGCGGAGGCGCTTGGCGCCAATGCCAACGATCCGCAACTGGCGAAGATCGACGAGCGCAGCCTGAAACGATTGCGCGCAGCGATGGCGACGGGAATACGATTCTTTCAACTCAAGCGCGCCAGTTACCCGGAGACCAAAGACTTCAAGGGCGAGTCGGTCGGCAGCGCGAGCTACTTCAACGGGGATTATCCGAACGTTTCCGACAATGAGTTCAGCGCCGTGGGTGGCGAGAAGCTGCCCGCGACCTGGCAAAAGCGAGCCAACCCGGATGTGAGTTGGGACATAAGCCATATCTATCGCCTCCCCATCTTTCTGCGCGCGCTTTACGAGAATCGCAAGGCGCTGGGATCGGAGTTTCCAAGTTACAAGGATGTGCAACTGGTCGCCAACCAGTATGTATACAGGGTCTTCGACGGGGATTGGTCGCGTCCGCTCTTCCGTAACTTCTTCGACGGCAGCGATGGATGGTTTCGCATTGGCTATAACGGCGACGGATTCGGGTATCCACCTTCCGAATTCTGCGATATGCGCAACCCCAAGCGCCCCTGTCTTTTTCCCGGCGAGATCATGGGGTGGTCCGAACTGGCTTTTGCCAATGCCGATCTGGCAAGGCTGGAGGCTTCGCTCGTAGGCCTTGCATTTGCCGAAAATCCGGCAATCGCGGAGTTTCGCGAGCGCCATTTTTCTTGGAACGGCGCATATAAGGTAAATGTTGTGAAAGGGTTGGATATCTACGGAGGCGCGCTCTACTCCGCCGTTGCCGAAAACGCCGCCATGATCGCCGCCAGGAACTTATCCCAGCCGTAAAATTCGCCGTCTTTTAACTCTCAATATGCAAAGGCTTGGTACTATCGTCTGCGGAAGGTCGGCAGTTGAATAAACCTCCAAGCAAGCCTTGCAAAAGCAGGATTCGCGGGGACGGCGCCTATCCGAGCGCCATTGCAGAGACTCCAAGAGTTTCAATTCAAGCTTGGGTGGATGTGCACTTCCGCCCAGGATGAACCGGACGCGCCGATGCTTCTTGACGGATTCACGGGCGCGCCTGGAGCAGAAAGTCAGGAACGGAGGAACACATCCGATTCTCATTATCCACCCCTTAACAGATTCCCGCCAGCAAGATGGCCCGGAATCCAGAGGAGTTTCAAAATGAATTCCAAGTATTGTATCGCCGCCCTGGCGCTTCTCGCGGCCTCGTTCGGCGCAATCGGCGCCAATGCCCAGTACGCGCCCGCGGAGAACTTCTACACCGCCGGCTCGTCGGCGCAGTTCAACACCTTCGGCGTCGCCGCATCCCTCGCCATCGCGCCCTCCGCCTACCCGCTCTGCGGAGCCAACCACTGGAGCAAGAAGAACGGCTCCGTTGCCGCCGGGACGCAGATCGTGCTCCATGATCCGCGCAGCGGCGCCGTCGGCTCCAGCACCTTCATCGCCGACGAACCCGCCAACATCTGGATCGCTTGGGACAACAATGCCGCCAACGGAGTCACTGGCGCCGGCGTGGTTTGCTTCTACGCCTCGGTCGACTCGATCGTCGGCGTTCGCGAGTATGAGGCCCGTGGTTCTCTGGCCCTCGGAGCCAACCTCGTCGGCACCGCCGGAGCCAATCTGGTTCCGCTGATCGGCGCGGATACCACTTTGCCGACGGCCATCTACAACATCGTTAACGGCGCTATCCTCAATGCCGCCAACACCGACATTCGGCCCGAGGATGCCCTCTTCGCTACCGTTCGCGCTCTGACCCCAATTGGCCAGTTCATGAGCGGACGCGGCGTGACTGGCCTCGGCTACGGTCCCACCACCACCACACTCGGCCCCATCGGTACCGCCATCAAGAGTTCGCAGTCCTCCACGATCGCCAACCCGGTCGCTTTCTCCATCGTGTGCAGCGATACGGACCCCATCACTGGCGCAACCGGCTGTGGCGCTACCAGCGGCCTTCGCGAGTATTTCGAGGAGCCTCTCGGTGCCGCTCCGGTCCTGGTAATTGCGAACGTCAGCAATACCTCCTCCGGCCACCTCGGCGACGGCAACTACACCAACATCAACCGCTTCGAACTGTCCAACGCGATCCTCGGCAATATCGCCTACGTTCGCGACCTGGGCTACACCGCCGGCGTGAGCTTCAACCCCTACTCCAGCGAACTGCCTACCTACAGCCAGACCGAAGCGGCTGTGCCGCTCAGTGTGTTCATTCGCGAGCCTATCTCCGGCACCTACAATACGATGGAATGGTCCATCCCCAACTCCCTCGAGATCAATGCCACCCACTTTGCCGCAGGCATCGTCAGCGGCCAGGAGAATGGCATCAATCCCGCCAACACCACCTGCGTCACCGTGCCCTGCACGGTCGATAGCGGAAACCCCTTCTGGAACATCGACACCTACGGCGGAACTCGCGGCCGCGCGATCGGCACCGGCGAGATGATCACCTCCGTCAAGAACTATGCAGACAGCCTCGGCTACGCCTTCTGGGGCTTCAGCAGCTATAACGGCGATCAGTCTGTGCTGAAGTATCTTACTGTCGACGGTGTAGATCCTCTCTACTCCGGTCCGGCCTCCAACCCCGGCGGCTACGGTTATCTTCCGCAGTGCACTTCCTCCGGTGGCCTTGTAATCTCCTGCCCCAACCTCAGCTTCCCCAACCTCGTTCAAGGCAACTACCCCATCTGGAGCAAGTATCGCTTGCTTTGGGATCCGTATACCGCCGCCACCAACCTTGCTGAAACCATCGTGACCAACGTGGAGAATGCCTCCAAGCCGGGCACCGGCATCATCACCGACCTGCTGCCGATCGACAGCCTGCAGGTCTTCCACTCGCACTTCGCGCAGCAGGACACCTACTCCGGCGGCGCTGTCGTTGCGGATAACGGCTTCAAGCCTGGCGTTCCCGAGACCGGCGGCGACATGGGCGGCGCGGTGCTGACCATTGCCTCCGAGCTGGACTTCATCACCGACACCGGCGGCAACCAGCAGGTTGGCCTGTTGCAGTAATCTGCCCACGTTGAAGCATCGAGCCTGCAAGTGGCGGCGCTTCTTCCCGTTCCATCCTCCGCCCCCGCGAATACCGCGGGGGCGGAGAACCTTCTAGGAAACCGTCATGTTAAAAACGAGCCTCCTCAAAGCAGTTATAGCGTCAACCTTTGCGTTGTCTTATTTCAACGCGGCCAGTGCTCGCGCGCAATCTCCTGCATCTCCGCCGTCCAAGAATTCTTCTCCCACACAGCCTGAATCCGAAAAGCGCGATGCCCCGGAATCGGCTCCAGAGATGCCAAAGATGGTTCCCAATGAGTCTGGAACGGGAATGGTCCTCGCGCATTCCGCGGAGAGCTTCTACGAGTTGACGCTCAAGGGGAGCGAGTTGCGCGCAGTGGAACCGCTGCTGGGAAGCCGAGGGCAAACACCCGATTTTGTCCGCGAGTTATGGCAGGTGAGCTGGCGCGAAAACGACCCGATCGATCTGTATGTCGTTCTCCCTCGCGGAGTCAAGAATCCTCCCGTGGTTCTCTATCTTTATGGCTACCCATCGGAGACCGACCGCTTCAAGGACGACGGCTACTGCAAGCGGGTTGTGGCGGGCGGCGCGGCCGCCGTCGGCTTCGTCTCGGCGCTGACCGGTCACCGCGCTCAATACCGTCCGCTCAAGGATACCTTCATCCGCAAGATGCCGGAAGCGATTGCCTCGACCGCGCACGACATCCAAATGATTCTCGATTTTCTGCAATCCAGAGGCGATCTGGACATGAGCCGCGTGGGAATCTTTGGGCAGGGGTCTGGCGGAGCGATCGCAATTTTGACGGCCAGTGTCGAGCCGCGCCTCAAAGTTATCGATCTGCTCGATCCTTGGGCAGACTGGCCGGAATGGTTTGCGAACTTTCCCGCAATTCAGCAGGACGTTCGGGCCGATTCTCTGAAGCCGGATTTCCAAAAGGCTCTGGAACCGCTCGAGCCGCTTCACTATCTGCCGCAGTTGAAGGCGCGGAAAATCCGTATGCAGTTCGATGCCAGCGTCGGCGAACCGAAGGCGGTTGTGGACAAGCTCGCGGCGGCCGCGCCGGCCACGGCGAATGTCGTTCGCTTTCCCAGCTCGCGGGATATGTACAACGCCAACTCCAATGGGCGTCTCTTCGAGTGGATGGCCAAGCAACTCGACGCGCATCGCCCGCCGCTGCAAGAGTTGCAACCAGCCTCCGCTACGGCAACCCCGTCGAAGTCGGAAACCGCTGCGGTTCCAGCGGCGCAGGCGAAGTCCAATCCATAACCTCCTTCTTTCTTCCCTTCAGGTTCAATCTTCAACTCCATAACTTTCACGAGGAATCGAATGCGTAACGTTTTGATCGCAGGGTGTGTTCTTGCCGCGCTCACGGCATCTAGCTATGCCCAGAATGCCAATAAGCCTGGTTCCAGCCCACAGACTCTCTCCGACGCCAATGCGCAAGTCTCGCCGGCTTCCCTCGCCGGCACTGTTTCCGACCCAACCAAGGCCGTGATCGTGGAGGCAACAGTAAAGGTGCGCGACAGCAGCGGGCGAGAGGAGACAGTAGTCACGGATGCGACCGGACGTTACATTCTTACAGGCTTGGCCGCCGGGACGGCGAATGTAACGATCAGCGCACCGGGCTTTGCCGACTTTACCGCTCCAGCGCAGTTGACGGACGGCAAGATAACCATTCTGGACTCGCAGCTTCTGCCGCAGACCGATGTGAGCAGCATTGTGGTCACCAGTACCCAAAACTTTCAGTTGGATACAGAGACCGCCGAGGTTACCGGCCAACTGACAGGCCAGCAAATGACCACATTCGGGACGAACGGGAGAAACTTTCTAACTTTCCTCACCCAAACTCCCGGCGTCAGCAACCAGACCGGCCAGGATGAGGCCAAGGTCGGCGTGGTGGGCAGCGCCAAGTTCAGCGTCAACGGCGGACGCACCGAGTACAACTCCTTCGATGTCGACGGCAACGATGTGCTCAATGTCGACATCGCCGCCAGCCGCGGCCATGCCACGCTGCTGGTCTATCCCAGCCTGGACTCGATTCAGGACATGAAGATACTGACCTCCAACTACGGCGCGCAGTACGGGCGCAGCGCCTCCGGCACCGTCCTGCTCGCGGTCAAATCCGGAGCGGAAAAGCTGCGCGGCGTCGCCTACGACTTCGTCCGCAACGAGGCTTTCAACTCCCGCAACTACTTCGACGAGCCGGGCAAGGCGCCGCTCTACCGCAGGCAGGACTTCGGATTTACCTTCGGCGGGCCGCTTTCCATCCCCCATCTGCGCGGATCGGGGCCTGCCAAGACCTTCTTCTTCCTCTCCGAGGAGTGGCGCAAGGAGAAGACCCCCTTCGAGTTCAACCAGGCCGTTCCCTCCGACGCGGAGCGCGGCTATAACATTCTCACCCGGAGTTACGGAACCGTCGCGGATTTCAGCGACGTTTGCTCGGCGGGAGGGGGGATTTCAAGTCAATATCCCGATTGTCCTGGCACCAGCGCCACGACGGGACTTGCACCGAACCAGGAGAACATCAACCCCATAGCCACGGCCTATCTCAAAACCGGCATGATTCCCCGCGCCAACGCAAACGCCGGCTGCGTCTCCAGCATCGGCTCCTGCTATGTGGCCGCGGTCTCGCCGCCCACCGACTATCGCGAAGACCTGCTCCGCGTCGATCGCTCCTTCAACGATAAGTGGAAGTTCTTCGCCACCGGCGTTCACGACCACTGGCAGACGACCGCCGCCGTCCCGCAATGGGCCGGTTACATCAACAGCTTTCCGTCTGTGGAGAACAGCTTCCTCGGACCCGGAATCAGCGCCGTCGCTCACCTGACCACGGTTCTCTCTCCGACTCTCTTCAATGACTTCTCCCTGGGCGCGACATGGCAGCGGATATCGCTCGAAGATGTGCCGGGACCTGGAGTTTCCCTCGATACTTCAGGGATCGACAACGTTGCAAATCCCATGGGATCGATCTTCCCGAACGGCAGCGGAAAGCTGCCCAGCCTTGTCTTCGCGGGAACCAACGCCGAATACGGCGGGGCGGGCTTCAACATCGATACCTCGTATATGCCCTGGTATCACACGCGCGGCGCGGGAACCATCTCCGACAATGTAAGCAAGTCGCTCTCCAAGCATACCCTGGAGTTCGGGATTCAGTTGGTGGGCGCGGCGCGGCATGAGTTCGGCGGCGTGAACGGCGCCAACAGCGGCGACGAGCAAGGGCTGCTGACCTTCAGCAACTCGGGGTACGTTGAGGGTTCCAATGGAATTCCTGTCAAAGAAGGCAATGCTTTTGAGGCTTTTGAGTTCTACAGCAACGGGACGAACGGTTTTCTGCAAGAAGGAGATACCGAATCCTACCAGCAGGACAACACGCAGATCACATACAAGGTCTCTTACTGGACACTCGAGCCTTACTTTCAGGACAACTTCAAGGCCACCCCTCGCCTGACGGTCAACCTGGGGATGCGCATCAATATCTTCCAGAACTGGAAGCCGGATGGAAACACGCTCTATAACTGGGATCCGGCGGCCTTCAATCCGAATCTGATGACGACATCCAATAGAGCCTTGGACGATTACGGACAACTGAATTATGCGTCCTATCCGAACCCCAATGGCGGAGGATACGCTCTGAATCAAGTCCCCGTTCCGTTCAACGGAACAAATCCGGACCCCGTTCTGTTGAATGGTTTGGTTCAGTGCGGAGCCAATAGCGTGCCACAAAGTTGCCAAACCCCGCACCGCTTCAACGCTTCGCCGCGCGTGGGCTTTGCCTGGGATCCGACGGGAACGGGAAAGACTTCGATCCGCGCAGGATACGGCATCTTCTACGAGCACGGCACCGGCAGCGAAGCCAATGTGGGTTCTCTGATGGGCAACCCACCCCAGGTTCTCAGTATGTCGTTGTCCAATGAAGAATTTCAATCGATCGGTATCGCCGATGATGTTTCCGGCATAACGAGCGGATCGCGGGCACAGGGGGCCTTGAACATGATCTCGATCCCGGACAACACCGTCTGGCCTTATGTGCAGCAATGGAGCTTCGGAATCCAGAAGGAGATCGACAAGGACAATCAGATGGGCATAGCCTATGTCGCCAGCAAGGGAACGCACCTAGCCGTCGCCGCGCAACTGAACCAACTGCCGCCGGTGCCTGCGGGAATCAATCCCTATGGACCGAACGATCCCATTACATTTGCTGTCTGTACAGGCAATACATCGGGCCTCACGAACCCAAGCGATCCGAATTGGAGCAATCCGGCCGTAGTTGCAGGTGAAAACGCAGCGTGCAACGCTTTCCAAGCGCATCCGTTCTCGGACAATTATTACCGCCCCTATCAGGGCGTCGGCAAAGTGATCGCCCTCAGAAACGTCGCCGGCTCCAGTTACAGCTCCTTGCAGATGACCGCGCATCACGCCCACGGGCCGCTCGATCTGGCAGCTACCCTGACTTACTCCCATTCGATCGACACCGCCTCGGACCGCTTCGCCTCATCGTTCGTCGATGCCGACGATCTGCCCGCCAATCGCGCCAGCTCCGACTTCGATCAACGCATCCTCATCAACGTCAACTATATCTACCGCCTGCCCCTGCTCCGCGCGGTCAGGAACTTCATGGATTTCTTCACCCGGCCCGCCGAGCCGCCCGTCAACGACGACCAGCCCAAGGCCGCTTCTGCCGGCGTCGAGGGCAATACGCCGGGCGACAACGAGGATGACGGCGACCTCTCTCCCGCGATCAAGATGATCTTCTCCAACTGGTCGCTCTCCGGCCTGACGCTCTACCAGACCGGAACCCCCTTCAGCGTACTCAACGAAGGAAGCGGCAACGGCGTATCCGTGCCGGACAACGCCGGTCTTGCCCTCGACGACAGAGCCGATTCGTACCCAGACGTCGTTCCCCACGCCGCGCATTGCTATACCCGATACAAGGACACCGGAACCGTCGGCCCCATCATCGGCAACTCCTGCCAGTTCGTCGCTCCGCGCGGATTGACCCAGGGCAACGCCGGACGCAACTATCTCAACAATCCCAGCCGCACCAACTTCGATATAGCCCTGCTCAAGGAGATGAAGACCTGGGAAGGCGGCAACCTTCAGTTTCGCGCCGAAGCCTTCAACGTCTTCAATAACACCCAGTTCGTCGTCTACGATCCCATCAAGGGCAACACGTCCAGCAACATGATCTCCTGCTATGGAGACGTGACCACAGGCTATTCGGCCGGCGCCTCCACCTGCACCACAGGCAACGGATTCCTGCACCCCATCGAGGCCCATCGCCCGCGCACCCTGCAGTTCGGCCTCAAACTTGCGTTTTAGCGTCTGCACCGCATGATTAGGCAATTTTCATCATCACGATATGGGTGTCCAGGTCCCGTTCTTGGGAACTGGGAGTCGCCGATCCACAAGTTCGTTCGACCCTGCCGTACCCGGAGTTAGCCATGAGATTCAATGCCCGCTTGCATACATCGTTTCCCTCCCGGAGCACCCTTCGCCAGTTCTTCCGCGCATACCTTCACCAGTCCATCGGCCTCGGCGCGCTTGCCCTCGTCCTCGGCAGCGGGGGATGCGGCGGAGTTAGATACTCCCCCAACCTCGGAGCAATCAATATCGCCAGCTTCACCGCCACTCCGGCCATCGTCACCGCCGGACAAAGCAGCACGCTCGCCTGGACTGAGACCGGGGCCGTGAGCCTCTCCATCAGCGACGGAACCAGCGCCCTGACCTCCGCGTCGGTCACGCCCATCTCCGCCAGCAGCGTCAGCGTGACGCCTACCGCCGCCACCACCTATACCATCACCGCCACCGACGCCCTCGGCAACACGCAGACGCAGCAGGCCACCGTCACGCCCGTGCCCTTGCCAACCGTGAACAGTTTCACCGTGAACGGCTTCGCAGCTTCGGCGACACCCGCCATTATCGCGGGCAGTAGCGTCACGCTCAATTGGAATATCTCCAACGGCTATGCGTTCATTGCGCCATGCCAGTCAAAATCGGGGCAATGTATAGGCAACACCGATGGCGCGTCGTTTCAACCTACCGGCGCGGACGGAAACGGCTCCTACCTCGTCAATCCGAATCCCACCGCGAACACCACCTACACCCTTTTCGCGGTAAGCCCAGCGGGGTTGCCTAACCCCTTGGGATTGCCGCCGGGGCCGTTAACCGCGCCTTGTCTAACCAGTTCGACGAGCTCCACGGGCGTGGCGCCCAACTCGCTGTCGCCGCCATGCATATTCACAAATTCGATTCCGACGGGGACTTTTGTGTACTCCCAAGTATCTGTGACCGTCGTTTCCGTTCCGACGGTCAGTTTCTCGGCCGTTCCCGCGAAAATTGGGCTAAACAGCAGTTCCACGTTAAGTTGGACCGTTAGCCAGCCCTTCACCAGCATCACAATTGCCGACGATGTGGATGGGACTGTCTTAACCGAAACCAGCGCCAGCGGCAGCGTCCAAGTCTTCCCCTCGCAGGTAGCCACCTATACCTATACTCTTACCGCAACCAATGCAGAGAACGGCCTCGCGGCGACGGCGCAGTCGCAGGCAACCGTAACCGTTTCTCCGACTGCATCGCCGGTGATCTCCAGTTTCACGGCCAATCCAGCGAGCGCGAGCGGCGTGACGGGAACGAGCGTGACTCTCGGCTGGGAGGTTTTAGACGACGCCACCAGCTTGAGCATTGAATGCTCCACACCAGGATGCTCGATCAACGGCTCCGCTGCCAATGTCCAGGTTCCGGTCACCGGAACCAGCCTTCAAGTTGCCCCAACGGTTTCCACTGATTATCAGCTCACGGCGAGCAACAGCAATGGCACCGCCAGCGCGACAGTGCGGGTTCCGGTGGGCGAGATCGCCGACTTGGCTGGAAATCTGACTTATCAAGGCTATCTGGATGGAGCCGGTACGGCGGCTTACTTCCGTCTAGGCGGTGGCGGCATTGCTCTGGACGGCAGCGGAAACCTCTATGTCGCGGACACACAAAACAACCTCATCCGGATGATTGCGTCTGGCGGCATGGTTTCCACTTATGCGGGAGTTCCTGGCCTCCAATCGAATCCTCCCGTGAGCACTGGCAATTCGGGAACTGCGGGGTATCGGGACGGTCCGGCGATTCCCGGAACAGGATGTTATAAATCCGCAACTTGCGGCGAATTCGATGGCCCAATTGGAGTGGTATATGACCCCACCTCCGGCAACCTGTTTGTCGCGGACAGCGGTAACGGGACAATTCGCATGATTGCGCCAGCAACCTCACAGGAGTATGCCCAGGTGACTACCATCGCTGGAGATTGGTACGGGTCTACGTATTTCGCCAGTACCGAACTTTATGCTGATGGGTCTTGCTCTCCTGATTTGTACGAACAAACCGGGAATCCAACAGGTACACTCTTCAGTTCCCCCGCAAGCATCGCCGTCTCGCTTACCAGCACCGCCGTCGATGCCGCGGGAACTCTGTACGTTGCCGATAATGTAAACAACAACATCCGAAAGATCGCCAACCCCTCCACAGCGGCCTGCAACGTATGCACTTTGGCGGGATATACCAATACAGGATTCGGGGGAGAGTACTGTTACGCCACCGGCCCGAAAGCGACGATCGGCACCCTTAATGGGCCCGCCGACACTCCCGCCATAAGCGGCGTGGCCGTGGATAGCAGCGGGAACGTCTATGTCGGGGATCCGACCGACCATATCATCGTCAAGATCACTCAAGATGGCACACAGCCGAATGGCACCGTTTCGACTTTTGCCGGAATCGCCAGCGCAACAGTGGGAGCTGTAGATGGAAACAGGAGTACAGCCACCTTTGCCGGGCCGGACGGGATTGCGGCGGTGGACAACGGCCCGAATACGCCAGTCACCCTCTACGTCGCGGACGATGCCAGCTTCGCAATCCGCAGGATCACGCCCGCGACCGACGGCTCCGACGATATCCTTGTCACCACCATTGTTGGCCAGCTTGGATCGCCGAAGGATGAAGGCAGTTTCACCAACGATTCGCCCTTGCCCGGCATAATCCCTGAGCCGGAGCAGCTCGTGGTCGATGCGAACAGTTGCGCCGCGGACCCGAACTGCGGCTATCTGTTCTTCGATGCTAACTCCGCCAGCTCTTTTATTCTCTCCGCGCCTTACTGAGCGCACCGCCCTCTTACCAGGTTCGCAGCCATGCTGCGGTGAAAATGCAGGTTCTTCGACTGCGTTTGGCGCGAACAACGCGCCAAACGTCGCTCCGAATGACAGCTTTTTTGTTGAGTGAATTTGGAGTCGGGACGCTTGAGGAAAACATTGAATCGGTTGCTCAATTTCATGCGAGGGCGCGCCGCCACGGCCTGGATTGTGCTCCTCGGTCTGGCGGCGCGGCTTCTCATGCTGCTCCGCATCGCGCCTCTGCCACTGATGAGCGACGCGGCCAGCTACTCCCGGATGGGGGCCGATCTGGCCGCTGGGCGGCGCTTTGTGCCGTTTTGGCCGCCGGGGCTGCCGCTGTATCTGGCGGCTGTCGCTTCCACATTCGGTGCATCGGAACTGGCGGCTCGGCTGGCCATGCTGCCGTTCTATCTGGCTCTGTGCTGGGCGCTTTACCGGATGACCCTGCATCTGACCGGGGAACCGGCCTGCGGCAATCTGGCTCTGCTGCCCTTGGCCTTCGCTCCGGGGATGATCTGCGCCTCGGTCGAGCCGGTCACGGAGATGCCATCGGCGATGCTGCTCACGTTGGCCGCCTGCATCTTGCTGGGAGTGAAGCGCGGCAAGGCGGGTAGCGCGCCGTGGGCCCTGGGAGCCGTCATCGGCTGCATGACGCTGCTGCGCCCCGCCAGCCTGATTCTTCTTTCGTTCGCGCCGTTCTATCTGGCTTGGCGCGCCAAGAGCCGCTTGGCTGGTACGGCCGTTTGCCTCATCCCGCTGGCGATGGTCGCCGCCTGGGTAGGCTACGTGCATGGCGGCACGGGGCAATGGGTGGCGATCAATACCGCCAATGCGAAGAACTTCTACTATGGCAACAATCCGCAAACGCCGCTCTACAGAACATGGTGGATGGGCAGCCACCACCAGCCCGGAGAGGCAGCGGGCACATCGGAAACGCCCGAAGAGCTGGCGCGGTACTCCAGCATCGCGCGGGAGTATGTCGTCCACCGCCCCGGACTGTTTCTGCTGCGAACATTCAACCGTGTCTGCGTCTTCTTCGCCCTGAACACCTATGCCGGCGCCTATGCGATCGAGGAATATGGATTCCCCAAAATGCTGGGTTTGACGATGGTCGCTATCGACGCGGCCCTCTATTTTCTGGTGGCGATTGGCTCGATTCTTTATCTGGCAACGCTGCCCACCTGGAAGGGCCTGGATTCGGGCTGGAACGATGGGGCAGGGAAGAGCGGATTGGTCCAAGCTTGTCTTTTGCTCGCCTTGTGCCTCCTGTATGCCAGTCCGTACTTCGTAGCCTTTTCTCATCCGCGCTATCGCTTCCCGATGGAACCGCTGCTGATGGCGGCCTCGGCGGCTTTTGCGCTTCCATTCATCCGGGGCGCTCCGCGGGCGGCACTGGAGAGACTGCGTGGCAGAAGGATTGCAGCCGCAACCGCCATCGCGCTGTTCCTTGCCATACAGATCGAGTTTGTGGTTATCGTCGCAAGGGCCGGTTTGCTATAAGCCGCATTTGAAATCCTGACATAAGTTTCCCGGCATTGAACGAAACTGGCCGATGTTCGTCTTCTTCGGTCGAATCCCCGCTCTGGGAAGCTACAGGAGGCCGAGTCTATTGCAGCAGCTCCGCGCTGTCTGCCGCCACATAGACCATCAACTGCGGATAGACTCCGGCGTTTGCGCTGTACGGCTGGCCGACATAGTAGTAATGCTGGTTCTTGAAAGCGGCAGTTGCGCCCGAATCGTCGTAGGCGAGGTCGATGAGAGCCTGGGAAAGCGAGGCTACGCTGGGATTCAGGTAACCCAGTTCTCCCCATCCCTGCACTGCGCCCGGAATAAGGCAGTTATCGTTGCTCTGTTGCGCCTGGCAGTCCTGATAGGGAGGGTAGCCATTAGGAATATCCGCTTGTTCCACTCCAAACCAGCCGTTCCAGCCATCGACGAAGTTATTGAAGGCGGGCAATTGTGAATTTCCGTTGAATGCCAGATGCGTGTAAGTGTTGCCGAGCGCCACCATATCTTTCATCGTGGGAAAACTCGCTCCGGTCGCGCTTCTGGTCTCGTAAAGGCTGCGGAAGACTACCGGAAAACGATAGGAGTGAGAGATGTCCCAGCTCAGTCCCGTCTTGGGGTCTGGCGCTGTCGGCTGGCTGGGGGCGGTCGCTCCCGCATAGGCGTAATCGATGTAGTCGTCGTAGTCGCCGGCAAAGAGGGAAAGTACGTCCGCGCCGTCGGGGGCAACCGCATGGGGGCATCGCGCCTGCATCAGTGAAACCCCCGCGGTCACAGCCTGCTGCAACTGCGATTGCGTTTCGCTGTCGAGAATGTTCAACTCGGGAGCGGCTTGATTGGCCGCAAGCGCCTCGGCCGAGTCGGCAACCAGCCACAACTCCATATCTGTCATCGCCGCCTCGAACTTGATGGGGTCCGGCGGCCGGTAACCGGTCGCGGCCAGGAACGTCCAAGCCGAAACGACGGGCTGAGGAATATTGGGATTGTCCCAGTGCGACCACGCCGTGCTCCCATACATCAGGCGCAGCAGTTGCTCCGAGACCAGGAAGGAACTGTACTGCTGCACAAAGATGAGAAGCGGCTCGGTTCTTTCTCCGGCGGGCATTTGGGCGATCGCCCGAAGCAGCCGCGCAGCGGTGGATAGATACTGCGCGTTGCCAAGCTGATAATCGCGAATCCGAACCTGTGTGGCGCTGTAAGGCTCAAACCAGGCAAAGGTCCGGTCGGATGGCGCGCCGTCGATGAAGATGACGGAATTCGGCGGTGCATTCTGGAGCAGATTGCCGATGGTCGTGGTTCGCAACTCGAGCAAGGCTACATGAAACATCGCCAGTTCTTCCATGAATGGGATGTCCTGATGGACGATCGCCATGCGGGTCGCGGGGCGTATGGCCTCTTCGAGATAGTAGACATTAGGCGCGATTCCTTGGGCGGGCACAGTCCATCCAGCGGTTGCGGTCCAAGTGCGGGCGGTTGGGTTCCAGGTCAGTCCGGAGAGTTCTTCGATCCACGGCAACAGGCTCGCATTCCAGCCTTGCACCGTCCCCGCGTAGGTTGCGCCTTGAAAAGGCGTTGGAGGAGGATTGACGATCGTCACGGTGGAAGCGCCTGCGCTCGCGCTGCTGGGGAGATTCACAAGCGAGACACTCGCGGCCATTCCAGGGTTGACCGTTGGCGCAGTGTAGAGGCCGTTCGCCGTTATCGTCCCATAGGTGGAGTTCCCCGCCGCGATTCCATTCACCGCCCAATGTCCGCTCGGCCCGGTTGCGCCGCATGAACTCGCGGTAAACGGCAACTGGGTGCCGGCCGTCACCGTGACCGCCGCAGGCGATGGAACGATGAGGCATTGAGGGTTGGAAGCCGACCGGAGATTGCCCGACATGGACGAACAGGATGTGAGAGCGGCAAGACAAGCAAATCCCAATATGAGTGCGAACAGAAAGTGAAATCGGATGAAAGCTCGCTGGAACTCCATGCGGTTGTTCGTCTCCCTATCCCTGCTCCGACGATTGAAAAGGCCCATGTTCGCACTCCTATCCGCAGAGAGCCTGAAGACATGAGTCAATCGCGGAACGCCTTCATCTCTTCCGGTGTCTCTGCTTGGTTATCGGCGCGCTGTCCGTCGAAATTAGCCCGTTTTGCTCGTATCCTTCACTTTGGTTTTGCCTGTTATTGCAATGCCACGGACCGAAAACAAGGGACTTCGCCCCAGCGCCCGCTAAATACATTCACGCGCCCGGCCAATAAATTTACTCTCATTTAATGAATTTGTAATCTTCTATTCACATTCCCATAAGGAGGCGCGATGAGCGCAGAGCTGCTGTCTACCGTCACCGCTTCGAGCTACGCGCCGTCTGGCTTGCGAGACATCTACAGCGAACCGTCCGACGCCGGCATTCTGGATGCGGCGGCAGTGCCGCTTTGCGTCGATTTGGATGGAACGCTGGTCAAATCCGATACGCTCGTCGACTCGGTGCTTGCCCTGGCGCGGCAGAATCCGTTGGCCTTGCGGCAAATTCCAGCTTGGCTCTTGCAGGGCAGAGCCGCTTTCAAACGGGATTTAAGCCGGGCGGTCAGTTTGGACGTCGGCGCGCTCCCCTACAACCAGCCGTTGCTCGATTTTCTTCTTGAACAGTTTGCCGACGGCCGTCCAATCTATCTGGCCACTGCCGCCGATCGGAAACTTGCCGAGCGCGTAGCCGATCGTCTGGGAATCTTCGCCGGAGTGCTGGCCTCGGACGGCGAACGAAATCTTGCCGGCGAATGCAAATACAAAGCCCTCCAGAAGCGGTTTGGAGAGCGGTTTTCCTACATCGGCAACGCCTCGCCCGATCTGATCGCGCTGGCCCGATGCGAGGAACCCATGGTGGCCAACCCGACCGGGCGGTTGCAAGCGGAGTTGCGTGCCGCCGGGGTCGCGCCGGTTCGCCGATTCGAGGATTCGACTCCGCCAGCGGATGCTTGGCTGAGAGCGATCCGCCTGCATCAATGGGCCAAGAATTCGCTTATTTTCCTGCCTCTCCTGTTGGCTCATCCCTGGGCGATGGGAGGTTCGGCAAGCGCGACCATCGGGTTGTTCGCAGGCGCGGCGGTAGCGTTTTTCAGCTTTGGGCTGTGTGCCTCGGCCACATACATAGTGAACGATCTATTGGACATCGAGGCGGATCGGAGGCACTCGAAGAAGCGCCGGCGGCCGTTCGCGGCCGGCAACTTGTCCGCGCAGTCCGGGGTTACGGTCGCGGCGCTGCTGCTTGCCGGAGCCGTAGGTTTGGCTTTAGCCTTGCCGCACATCCTCGCCCTGGCCGGCTCTTCGCTCGAATTTCCCTACAGATTGCTCGGCTGGCTTGCCATTTACGCGATTTCTACGACCGCCTATTCCCTGCGGTTAAAGCAGATTCCGCTAGTGGATGTCATTGTGCTTTCCGGCCTGTATACCATCCGAATACTTGCCGGCTCGGTCGCGACCGGGGTCCCTATCTCCACCTGGCTGGCTGGCTTCTCGGTCTTCTTCTTTCTCGCACTGGCTTATGCGAAGCGGTTCTCGGAACTGCAAATTCTTCGCCTACGCGGCGAAGAACCGGCCAACGGGCGAGGCTATCTGATCTCCGACATCGAGCAGTTGCGCAGCCTCGGAACCTCTTCGGCTTTTGCATCGGTGGTTGTGCTGACCATGTATATCTCCAACCTGGATACGCGTCTATATAGCCATCCGGGAAGGTTGTGGCTTCTCTTGCCGCTCTTCCTGCTCTGGATTTCCCGCCTGTGGTTGCTGGCCGCGCGAGGAACTCTGAACGAGGACCCGGTCGTCTACGCAATTACCGACAAACGCAGCCTGCTGGTTGGCCTGCTGGTGCTCGGCGTGGTCCTGTCCGCGCTCTGAAGCGGTATGAAATCGGGCCGCGCAGACACGGGACGAAGGCGGCGGCGCGATCCTCCAACCTATTTTCGTTGGCCGCGATCCATGCGTCCCTCAAGCCATCCTCTTTCAAACAGTTGCTACGGCTCCGCTTTCCGTCGCTTGAATGCAAGCCGGCGGAGAGCGATAGCCTGCCGATAGCGCGCCTGGAAAAATTCTCCGATTATTAACACAGAGAGTCGTAGAAATGATGTAACAGCGATAAGCTCATAGATAGCTCTATGGAAACTTCAGACAAACTCTCGCCGCAAGGACCGGCATCCCCCAGCCTCCATGGCTGGGCCGTCTTCGCATCGGACTACATGAGGCCTAAACCCAGTGCCCAGAAAGACCTCTGCTTGTTTGAAGTCTCCCATAACTCAGTCGAGCTAAACGGCTCGTCTGACCAATGGAGGAAAACAATGTACATACGCGCGCAAGCTATGCGTCTTCGGGTTCTGCTCATTGCGGAACTTATCGTGGCAACTGCTTTCAGCGGCGTTTCAGCAAGAGCCGGTTCCTTGCCGGTCGCCGCCACCCCCAAATTCAGTCTGGCATGGGGATTCGCGCCATACGGATTACCAGGGTCAACGCCAATCTTGACGCTTACCGATGCCACTCCCGGCGCATCTATCTACTACGCCTTTGACGATTCAAATCCAACCACCAGTTCGACCCTATATACAGGCCCGATCACACTTTCAGCCTCTGAATTGATTTCCGTTATCGCCGTGGCTCCTGGATATCTTGAAAGCTGGCCACTTTCGATCTCTGCCGGCCTTTACACACCGACTCCGATCTTCAGCCTCCCATCCGGCACCTATGTCTTTGCGCCGACGTTGACAATCACCGACGCAGTGGCTGGAGCATCCATCTACTACACCACCGACGGGTCGGATCCAATGAACAGTCCCAGTTCGAAGCTGTATACAGGCCCGATCACAGTTTCTGCCTCTGAAACGATTACGGCCATCGCCGTGGCTCCTGGATGGCAGACTTATGGAGCAACAATGGTTCCTTACACCATCGACCCGCTACTCTCGACATCCGCGACTACCACCGCGCTGAGTTCGTCGGCCTACGGCTTCTCGACGCTTCTCGGCCAGTCGGTGACATTCACGGCAGAGGTCACAGCCGCCAGCGGCAATATGAGCCCCTTCGGCCCCGTACAGTTTTACGCGAATGGCGCTCCGCTTGGCTCGCCGGTGATGCTTAATCCCACCGGCCGCATCGGCGTTGCCACCTTCACCACCGGAGCGCTGCCGGCGGGCTATCTGATCGTTACAGCCGCCTATATTCCCCCAGGTGGAGCGCCTTTCTCAGGCAGCGCCTCAGCTCCATTGACTCAGCCTGTTTACTCTTCCCAGCATCTAACAAACAACGTCTGGTTCAATAACTCCGTCATGACGCTGGGCAGCGGCTTCTACCACCCCTACGGCGTGGCGGTCGATGCCAGTGACAACGTCTTCGTCGCCGACTCCGGCAACGGCGCGGTCAAGGAGATCGTCGCAGCCAGCGGCTACTCCGCCATCAACACGCTCGGCGGAAGCTATAGTTTTCCCACGGGCGTCGCGGTCGATGCGGCGGGCAATCTCTTTGTCACCGACTCCGCCAACAGTGCGCTCTATGAGCTTTCCGCAGCAGGCGGCTACTCTTCAACACTCAATTTGAGCCGCGGATTCAACTGGCCCGTCGGCGTCGCGGTCGATGCTCTGGACAGCCTCTACATCGCAGATACCGGCAATAGCGCGGTCAAGAAAATGACTCGTATCCCCGGTGCGGTGGGTGGCGACAGCTACTCCGATGTAATGATTGTAGGTAGCGGCTTCGTCTCGCCCTGGGGCATAACGGTCGATGGCTCCGGCAACGTCTTCGTGTCAGATGTCTCGAACGGCTCGGTAAAAGAGATACTCGCGGGAGGCGGCTACTCTACCGTCAATAACCTCGGCGGAGGCTTTTTCGACAATCCGTATGGTCTGGCCGTGGATGCCAACGACGATCTCTTTGTCTCGGACATCGGCTTTGGCGCGCTCAAGGAAATCTCGGAAGTAGACAGCTTCACCACGGTCAGCGCTCCGGGTCCGGGACTTAATCTTCCCATCGGCGTGGCGGTCGATACCAGCGGCAATATCTTTGTCGCCGACACCGACAACAATGCGGTCAAGGAGATTTCGCAGGTGGGCGGCAACTTCGGTTCGGTCGCTATCGGCGGTAGCAGCGCCTCGACGATCTCGATGGTCTTCTTCTTCGATGCCTCCACTACGCTCGGCTCGATGGCCGTTCTCGCTCAACAAGGCGGCGCGGCCAGCTTTGATTTTGCCAACGCTGGCACTGGCAGTTGTAGGCCGAACACAACCTACGCCGCCAACGGCACCTGCTCGGTGGATGTAATCTTTGCTCCAACCCAATCCGGCACACGCTCCGGCGTGGTGGAACTGCTGGACGGCTCCGGCAACGTGCTGGCAGTAGGCCCGGTGCAGGGAACCGGAGTCGCCAACCAGCTCTAACAACCGCAATCGCTTCCTCGCTGAATCTCCCGAGTAGCTTCGGGAGATTCAGCGGAGATATGAGTTGTTGAAAGTCAAAGCCGCCGCAATCCGCCACTGGCCGCGATCCGCGCGTCCCTCAAGCCATCCGCTTTCAAACAGTTGCTACGGCTCCGCTTTCCGTCGCTTGAATGCAAGCCGGCGGAGAGCGATAGCCTGCCGATAGCGCGCCTGGAAAAATTCTCCGATTATTAACACAGAGAGTCGTAGAAATGATGTAACAGCGATAAGCTCATAGATAGCTCTATGGAAACTTCAGACAAACTCTCGCCGCAAGGACCGGCATCCCCCAGCCTCCATGGCTGGGCCGTCTTCGCATCGGACTACATGAGGCCTAAACCCAGTGCCCAGAAAGACCTCTGCTTGTTTGAAGTCTCCCATAACTCAGTCGAGCTAAACGGCTCGTCTGACCAATGGAGGAAAACAATGTACATACGCGCGCAAGCTATGCGTCTTCGGGTTCTGCTCATTGCGGAACTTATCGTGGCAACTGCTTTCAGCGGCGTTTCAGCAAGAGCCGGTTCCTTGCCGGTCGCCGCCACCCCCACCTTCAGTTTGTCCACCAGCGGCAGTTCCGCGACGCTGATCATCTCCGATGCAACCCCAGGCGCATCCATTTACTACGCCACAGGAGGAAGAACTCCATCAACCAGTTCAATTCTCTACACCGGACCGCTCACAGTGTCGCTGCCAGTCACCGTGGAAGCCATCGCCGCCGCCGCGGGATACAGCAACAGCGCCATCGCCAGCCAGACTTTTTCCGCCGTTTCCAGCACTACCACCGCGCTGGTCTCTTCATCGAATCCGTCCATCATGGGCCAGCCCATCACCTTTACGGCAACGGTTGCGCTGACAAGCGGCATCGCGATCCCCGCCGGAAGTGTGCAATTCAGCGTGAATGGAACGGCGCTTGGATCGCCCGCGACAGTGAACGGCGGCGGCTTCGCCACTTACTCCACAAGTCTGCTGCCTGTCGGCTACTTGAACATTGTTGCGACTTTCCAGCCAGCCCCGCCATCCGGCAGCGGATCGATCGTCGAATCCAGCGCATCCCCGACGTTGGTCCAGGCCGTCTTCTCCTCGCCGCATGAGTCCAACAACGTCTGGTTCAATAACTCCGTCAAGCCGCTGGGCAGCGGATTCAGCACTCCCTACGGAGTCGCGGTGAACGCCAGCGGAAACGTCTTTGTCGCCGACTCCGGCAACAATGCGGTGAAGGAGATACTCGCCGCGGGCGGCTACGTCACTGTAAACACACTGAGCGGAGCTTCCGGATTCAACTTTCCAACCAGCATCGCCGTGGATTCCAGTGACAATCTATACCTATCGGATGCCGGCAGCAATGCGGTCTATCAAATTTCCGCGGCGGGCGGTTATACAACCGCCAAGAGCTTGAGCAGCGGAACCTTTAGTTCGCCATATGGCTTGGCCGTCGATGCCAATGACAATCTCTTTGTCGCCGACCTCGGTCACAGCGCAGTCAAGGAGTTAACCGCCACGAGCGGCTATGCCGCAGTTAGCGTGCTGGGCAGCGGATTCCTCGCTCCCTGGGGCGTGGCGGTGGATAGCTCGGAAAATGTCTTCGTTACCGATGTGAGCGAGCATCAGGTTAAGGAGATAGTCGCCGCAGGCGGCTACTCGACCGTCGACACCATCGGCAGCAGCTTCTTTGTCAACCCATACGGCATTGCCGTGGATGCCAAAGACGACCTTCTGGTCACGGATCCATCGTTCTACGCGGTGCGCGAGGTCTCGTTGGTGGACGGCTGGACTACCGTGTTTACGCCTGGAGATAACCTCAATCTTCCGATCGGCGTGGCCGTGGATGGAGCAGGGGATGTCTTCATTGCGGATACGTACAACAATATGGTGAAGGAGATGTCGCTCGTGGGCGGTAACTTCGGCTCGGTCAATGTCGGCAGCGCCAGCCCGTTCATCGTCTCCATGAACTTCTTCTTCGACGCGTCCACTACCCTCGGCTCCACGACCGTGGTCTATGCGAGTGGCGGGCATAACCTTGAATTCACAGACGCGGGCACCGGCACATGCTGGGCCAACACCCCCTACACCGCAAACGCCACATGTACGGTAGACATCAGCTTCACTCCCAACCAAACCGGTACGCGCGGCGGTGCGGTCGAACTGCTGGACGGCTCAGGCAATGTGTTAGCCACAGGCGTCGTCCAGGGAACCGGCGTCGCCAACTAACAGAGTGTTGGAGATGGGGTTTCTCTAAGTGGAGCCGACAGCTTGTGGGCGCTTGCAAGCCTGTGAGCTGTCGATTCCAGGGAAAGACGCATAGCTTCTCGTTGAGTTTCAAGCCGGAACCGCAATCGTTCATATCGCTCACTAATGCGCGTTTGGCGGAAAGTTCCTCAATAGCTTTTCATGCTTCCCAAACTAGGAGAAGAACAATGCCATCCCTTTCGCATCCTGCTTCAAGCCATAGAACAAGGCGTATCCGGCACAGAATTCTTACAATTTGCTTGGATTTGACCGCTTTTGCTATTTCCGGCGTTCTGGCATTCCTGCTGCGTTTTGACGGTGAATTGCCGAGAAACTACCTTTATGTGTTGAAGGTGTCCTTGTGCGTCTGGTCGATCGCAAAGTTGTCCGTGTTCATCTGCTGCCAGCTGGATAGGGGAAGCTGGCGATATACGTCTGCCTCCGATGCGGTGAGAATCGTTTTGGCAAACACGGCGGCTTCGACATTTGCCGCATTGGCAATCTTTCATCTTCTTGGACCGTCGGGCATGCCGCGCTCGGTGTATATTCTCGATTGCCTGCTTTCCTGCGCGTTGACGGCTGGAGCGCGATTGGCCTTTCGCATCGCCCATAGCGCCAGAAGTGCCCCCGGAGACAAGAGCGAGATGAAAAGAACCCTTATCTACGGGGCCGGGGGGGCGGGTCTATCTTTACTGCGGGAGCTTCGTCAGAACCGCTCCTTGATGTGCGATGTGGTGGGACTTATTGACGACGATCCGTCGAAGGCGCACTTGATGCTGGATGGAAAGCGGATTTTAGGAGACGGAGAATCTCTCGCCGCTGTGGCGCGCAAATATGCCGTCGAAAAAGTTCTGATCGCCATACCCTCCGCGACCGGGCCGCAGATGGTACGCATCTTGAAATGCGCCCTGGATGCCGGGGTGGAATACAAAACGGTGCCGGGCTTGGGGTATCTCATACAGGATATGGAACTGGGCAGACAGATCCGAGAGGTCGCTGTCGAGGATCTGCTGGGCAGAAAACCGGTGCAACTGGACCAGAAGAGAATCAGCGAACGCATCCAGGGCCAAGTGGTGATGGTAACCGGGGCTGCGGGATCGATTGGCTCGGAACTATGCCGCCAGATAGCTCATTTCCGTCCGCTGGCCCTGATTGGCTTCGATGCGGCCGAGACTCCGCTCTTCCAATTGAACCGCGAGATGGAAAGAAATTTTCCTGACCTTGCCTTCTATCCGGAGATCGGAAGCATCACCCGGCCCGACACTCTGCGCCGGGTAATGCAGCGGCACGGCCCTACGATTCTCTATCATGCAGCGGCTTACAAGCACGTTCCAATGATGGAAATGCACGTCTTTGCCGCGGTGGAAAACAACGTTTTCGGCACTTGGAATGTTGCCCACGCCGCAGCTGAAAACGGGGTGCGGGACTTTGTGATGATCTCCACGGACAAGGCGGTTCGCCCGACCAGCATGATGGGTGCCACAAAGCGGATGGCGGAAATGGCGATCCGCGTCTTCCAGGAAGAAACCGCGACCAAGTATGTAGCCGTGCGTTTTGGCAACGTCTTGGGAAGCAATGGCAGCGTCGTACCGATCTTCAAGGAGCAGATAGCCGCGGGCGGCCCAGTAACGGTTACGCATCCGGAGATCACGCGATACTTTATGACCATTCCCGAAGCGGCCCAGCTGGTTCTGCAAGCCTTCTCCATGGGTAAGGGAGGAGAAGTCTTCGTGCTCGACATGGGCGAGCCAGTCAAGATAGTGGACCTGGCCAGAGACTTGATTCTGCTCTCCGGGCTTCAGCCCGACCGGGATATCCACATCGAATATTCGGGTCTGCGCCCCGGAGAGAAATTGTATGAGGAACTGAATTTGGGAGACGAGAAGCTGGTGCCCACCGCGCATACAAAGATTGCTAGCTTTGTCAGCCCCATGAATCCCGATCCGAAACGTATGCGAGCGCGCTTGCGCGAACTTCAGCGCATCGCAGACAAGCAGGATGTGGGCCGTCTGATTTTGCTGCTCAAGGAACTGATTCCAGACTATAACCCCGACTCCCGTCTTCTTGAGATTGCCATTTCGAGAGGAGCCAATGACTCCAAACGCGGAGAAATCCATATACCGGCTGCGCCCGTCGATAACGCGGCGCATCGCTCCGAGTCGAACGAAATATTTGCATGAAAGACAGCATCTGGACGATGACCGGCCGCGACGATCGTCATCGTTTTAAGGGAAACTCCGATAGATGGAAGATCCGTCCGGCCATGCGATAGGGTAAGTGAACAGCGGATGAACAGACGGTTATTTTTTATACGAAGGGCCTAAATCAGGCGCGAACCGCGGTATCTTTGTTATGTTGATCGTTTCTCGGCGAATCGCTTGTTGACCCGCCTTGAAGTGAAGGAAGAAAGTACGCACATCCTGTCCCAGTTGCTCGCTATGTTACGGCGAGCATGGAATGCCGTCTCCATTTCATGGGGTCTGGATCACTCGTCGATAGTCAGCCGTGAACAAGCAGATCGAAGTCTAGCCGCACGGAGAAAACGGATGAAAAACCGAATCTTGCTTGCCGCATTGCTGCTTCTTCCGAGCGGCTTGTTCGCCCAGCAACTTGTCAACCATGGAGCGGAGGGAGTAGGAAGTGAATTTCTTGGGCTGGACGCAGGCGGAACAAATTCCATTCCAACTTTGAATACTGGAATAGGCGACTATGCTTTGTATTACATCTCCGGAGAAGCGAGTCAGAATGTTGCGGTGGGCCATGTAGCCGCGTATGCGTTGACGATAGGGGAACAGAACGTGGCGGTTGGCGAAAGCGCAATGCTGAACAACGGAACCGGCAGCAGCAATACCGCTGTTGGCTGGGCAGCGATGGGCGGCTGTTCGACCATCCCTTGCATGACCGGTTCTTTTCCTGTATCGGGCGAGAATACAGCGATCGGATGGGAGTCGATGTATCTGTTAACATCGGGAGCGCAGAATACCGCTGTTGGTGAAAACTCCATGTCCAACCTGACCACGGGAAACTATAACACGACCGTGGGCGCGGATTCTCAGTCTGAAAACACAACAGGCTCTTTCAACACCACATTCGGCCACGATGCTATGACAGGTTCTAATCCAGCCCCTGGATCGGCCGCCTCCTGTGCATCCGGACCGTTTCAAAATTACACTGCAAGTTACAATACGGCGCTCGGCGAAGGCGCGTATTGCACCTCGACGACCGGCCAGTACAATACCATCGTCGGATGGCAATCGGGAGTCGGTCTAAGTTCCGGGAGCGGCAATACGTTTCTTGGAACCTATGCTGGAACTATGAGTGCGGTATCGAGCGCGAGCGGAACCGGAAACAACAACACCTTCATAGGATTCGAGGCAGGAACGGGGGAGGCCTTGAGCAACGCGGTGTATTCAAATTCCACAGCTCTGGGCTACAATGCAGTTGTTACGGCGAGCAACCAAATGGTCTTCGGCAACTCCAGCGTAACTCGGATTTTGGTGCCTGCGGGCGTGGCGATCTCCAGTCAAGATGAGGGTTCGCCGGGGATTGCGTTCAGTCCGAACAACGTTTCGATTAGCATGGGGGTAGTGAGCGGCACACCCGCCACTGTTGTCGCGACGGTTCCATCGAACACATTTACCTCCGAATCGACGCGAACGCTCACGCCTTTTTACACAACCACTGTGAGCGGCCAATATCATATCTGCGCCCAGCTTAGCGTCGTTGCTGCGGGATCTGGAACTGGAACATTCTCCGATGTAGTGGGGTATACTTCGGATGGAGTCGAAGAGGACACGGCGCTTGGAAATGCCGTTTCGGTTGCGACTCGCGGAGCGTCCAACAGTGGCATCTCGACCGACAATGTTCCGAATTGCACCACCGTTTACATCGACAACGCTACAACGGTCAGTTGGGAGATTGCGGCAGCAGGAAGAATCGAAACGCCGCCATCCATGCGCTATGGCTTCAAGCTGACCTATCTTGGGCAGTAGCGACCGCGCATTCCGTTCTATATTGCTTATTGGGTGGGCAAGGAGGATCTTTTCCCGACAGCTGACATCCGATCTATCGTAGGAAGTGGCCTTGGCATTGGCAATGCGAAAAAGCCGGTTGAATCGGCAATTGAATTTGAGCGTCAGCGCAAACTGGATATACCGCGCGATCTGTTAATGCGGCATTCAAGACATGAACTGGAAAACCGACTGCTGATGGTCGTACGGCTGTATTGCCGATTTGAATCTGCCCGCTTGCAGACGATTCCCGATTTGCCCGCAAGCCAGCTTTCAAAAATGGACTCTAAGTATTTACCAGCATAGGCTGGACGCAAGTATTCTCGTTCTTTCGCAAACATTCAGGAGATCATGGCTCACATCGACGAAATTTCAGCGCGGCTCGGATCGCGTAAAAACGCAACGTCCAAATATGCCGCCACGCGGTTTGAATCCTGGGGCCGCTATCCGCAATATCGAGCAAGAGTTGTACCGATCGGCTGGCAGCAGGATATTCCGTCCATGTTATCGGGACTGAATTGTAAGGCCCTCGCCGTGGGAATGGGCCGCAGCTATGGGGACTCTTGCCTGCTGAACGGCGGAACCCTGTTGGCGATGACGGGAATGAACCGGGTGCTTGCCTTCGATCAAGCTACTGGATCGCTGACCGCCGAGGCAGGCTTGACGCTAGGGGAGATATTGGAGTTCGCGGTGCCGCGAGGGTATTTTCTGCCCGTAACTCCAGGGACGAAGTATGTCACTTTAGGCGGTGCCATTGCGAACGATATTCATGGCAAGAACCATCATGTGGCGGGTACTTTCGGCAATCATATAACTATGTTCGAATTGGTGCGCTCGGACGGTTCGCGCAGGCTTTGCAGTCCAACCGAAAACCCGGAATGGTTTTCGGCGACGATCGGCGGCCTTGGGCTGACGGGAGTGATTGCATGGGCGCAACTGCGATTGCGGCCGATCGTTTCGCGCATGATCGATTATGTGGGCGTTCAGTTCCACGGTATCGACGAGTTTCTCGCGCTCGCGGAAGAGAATAAGCATATCGAGTACACCGTAAGTTGGGTGGATTGCGCCTCGACGGGAAAGAACTTCGCCCGCGGCATCTTCATGCTGGGAGAGCACTCGCAAGTGCCGAATGCGCTGGAGCCATCCTCGAAGCCGAGACTGGCGTTTCCCTTCGACGCGCCGGGATTCGCGCTGAACCACAACACCGTGTCGCTCTTCAACGCCGTTTTCTTTCACAAGCAAGGAAAGCCGCGGATCGAGCAACTTAAGGACTATGAGCCGTTTTTCTATCCTTTGGACAAGGTGCTGTGCTGGAACCGGTTATATGGAAAGAGGGGTCTGGTCCAGTTTCAATACGCGATTCCTTGGGCGTCGGCGCGAGAAGGGACGATAGCTATCTTGAAGGAGATTGCCAAATCCGGCCTAGCGAGCTTTCTTGCTGTCCTTAAGGCTTTCGGGGATGTGGTTTCTCCCGGCATGATGAGCTTCCCCCAGCCCGGAGTCACGCTCGCGTTGGACTTTCCGATCAAACCCAACGCGACGTTTCCACTTGTCAAGCGTCTTGCCGATATGACGCTGGACTATGGAGGCCGTCTCAATCCGAGCAAGGACGCAACCATGACCGCCGCACAGTTTCAGTCTTTTTTCCCGCGCTGGGAAGAGCTTTCCGGCTTTCGGGATCCAGCCCTAAATTCAAGTTTCTGGGAGCGCGTTACGGCAGATCGGACGGCACAATGACAGGCAACGGAAGCGCCGCGCTGGCCAACTCATCGCGCAAGATACTTGTGTTGGGAGCTACATCGGGAATAGCCGAAGCTACTTGCTTGATTTGGGCAACGCAGGGAGCGAGCCTATTTCTTGTCGCCCGCAATGCCGAGAAACTGTCGGCGGAAGCAGCCAACTTGAGGCTTCGCGGCGCAGCCAACGTGGAGACGCTGGTCGCCGATCTGGACGAAACCGACGGGCACCCGGCTTTGCTCGAGACCGCCATTTCCGCACTTGGCGGCCTGGACGTGGCCTACCTCGCACATGGGGTACTGGGCGATCAGGCCGCCGCCGAAAAGGATTTCGCAACGGCAGCGAGAGTTCTACACACTAACTTCATATCGGCGGCTTCGCTGCTTACATGGTTGGCTAACTACTTTGTGCGCCAGCGCTCAGGAGTATTGGCCGCGATTTCGTCCGTGGCGGGAGACCGCGGACGAAAATCCAATTACGTCTATGGGGCATCGAAGGCCGCGCTCAGCGCGTTTCTCGGTGGTCTGAGGAACCGCCTCGATTGCGAGGGCGTTACGGTGCTAACGATCAAGCCGGGGCCGGTGAAAACCGCAATGACGGTGGGAATGCCGGGCAGCCAAAAGTTTGCCGATGTGAACAAAGTGGCTGCCTTGATCGTAAAAGCGATCGAGGCGCGCAAAGACACTTTATACGTCCCGTTTTATTGGGGACCGATCCTGTTCGTGATACGCCATATTCCGGAGCGTATTTTCAAGAAACTAAACCTATAGAAACTGAGCCGGGGGTGTTGCCTGCCGGACGCTTGGAGCGAACGAAGGTTCGCGGTTGAGCGGTCGGTGCGCGCTGACCGGGATTCACCCCGCCCCAGTGGACTACTCTTGCTCCGCCCCTGCCGGAAGTTCTTGATAGCAACTTATCAATCGCTTATGATCGCCCCCCCTCTGCTACGCTAAGGGCAGATTCGCGCCGCGCTGCCGCTTTTGCGGCCAAGGCGGGAAACTTAGAACCTCATCCGCAATTCCATTGATCGGGAGCGATCGAATGACTCTTTCTTGTTTGGAAAAAACCGCCGAGTTCAAGCGCAAGATCGAAACCCGCCAAGCCCGCATCGGCATCGTGGGCATGGGGTATGTGGGCCTGCCGCTGGCGCTTCTGTTCAGCGAGCAAGGCTTTGCCATCACCGGCTTCGACATCGACTCCCGCAAAGTGGAGACGCTGAACAGCGGCGGATCGTACATTGTCCGTATCGCCGCCGCAGAGATTGAAGCGGCGCGCAAGAGCGGCTTCGCGGCAACCGCGGACTACGCCCGGATTACCGGAATGGACGCGGTCATCATCTGCGTTCCCACCCCGCTGAACGCGTATCACGAACCGGACCTGAGCTACGTTACCGGCACGGTGCGCAGCATCGCCCCCCACCTTCAGGAGGGCCAACTCATCATCCTGGAGAGCACCACCTACCCCGGCACCACGGAGGAGATTGTGGTTCCTCTGCTGGAGCGGGGCAATCCATCCGGTCTTGGCGTAGCCCGCGGCGAAAGCGACGAAGGATTTCACGTCGCCTTCTCGCCGGAGCGCGAAGACCCCGGCAACGACACCGTCGCCCGCCGCGACATTCCCAAAGTTGTGGGCGGATGCGGCCCGGTGGCGCGCGATCTGGCCTGCGCCGTCTACTCGACCATCTTCAACCGCACCGTCCCCGTCTCCTCGCCAGCCGCGGCGGAGATGACCAAGCTGCTCGAGAACATCTATCGCTGCGTGAATATCGCTCTGGTCAACGAACTCAAACAGCTTTGTATGCGCATGGGCATCGACATCTTTGAAGTGATCGATGCCGCCAAGACCAAGCCCTTCGGCTTCCAGGCATTCTATCCGGGTCCCGGTCTGGGCGGCCATTGCATCCCCATCGACCCTTTCTATCTGTCCTGGAAGGCCAAGGAGTTCGACTTTCATACCCGCTTCATCGAGTTGGCCGGCCAAGTCAATCTCAATATGCCCTACTTTGTCGTCGAGAACGTCATCGAAGCCCTCAGCCGCCAGGGCAAGGCGCTCAACGGAGCGCGGATTCTGGTTCTCGGCCTGGCCTACAAGCGAGACATCGACGATCTGCGCGAGTCGCCCTCGCTGACCGTCATCGAACTGCTGCAGAAACGCGGCGCGCGGGTAGAATACAACGATCCTTTCTTTCCCGCCGTCGGCCAGGGGCGCAAATACGCGCTCAATATGGCTTCGACGCCACTCGAACGCATCCCCGAATTCGACTGCGTGGTAATCGTCACCGACCACACGCAGTACGACTATGCCGAGATTGTGAGCCGGGCGAAGCTGGTGGTGGACACGCGCAACGCCACCAAGGGAATTGAATCCGCCAATATCGTGCGCTGCTAGGGAACCTCTGCGCAACTCCCGAAGTATGGTCGCAAGAGCAAGCGAGAGCTTTTTTGGACCGGATGGCGCAGGCGGTTCCCTGGGAGGAGTTATCGGCGCTGGCGGAGCCGCATTGTCCCAAGGCGGGCAACGGAGCAACTGGCGCGGTTTGCGGACTGAATCATAGATGATCTCGACTCGTACCGGCAAGGAAGCGCGGGCACAGGAACACAGTTTCTGTGTTTCTGTGGAGCGTACTGTTGAAAGTTGTTGATTGTAGGTAAGTTAGCATAGGCTCCACAGTTTCACAGTTTCTGTGATTCTGTGTTTCTGTGAAGGCGCTCCGTGGAAAGCATTGATTATGGGGGAGTTATATAGGCCTCCACAGTTTCACAGCCAAAATCGCGAATATTTCGGTGTTTTCGGTCCAGTCGATTTTGGGCAAACGGTTGATGGGACGGTTGTTAGCGAACTCGAAAAAAGCGCTTTTCGTGACATAGAATGCGATAGTTTCGGGACGGCTTCACCAGGGGTCAGGGATCAG
>CAZMHC010000009.1:0-54473 GCA_964565955.1 uncultured Occallatibacter sp. | reverse complement strand
GTTACACCCAGGCGTTTGTCGTGACGGTCAACGCCGCCAACCCCATCGTTCCGTACGTTGAGGTGAACGGCGTCTGGAACGCAACGCCGCAAAGCGCTGTCACCGTCAACTCGGGCGATTCAGTAAACCTCGGCCCCTGGCCGGTGAGCGGCGGAAGCTGGAGCTGGACCGGGCCCAACGGATTTACCTCCACCTCGCGCGAGATAGATGGCATCGCACTGAGCGCCGGGGACAACGCTTATACGGCGACTTACACTGCCGACGGCGTAAGTTACACCCAGGCGTTTGTCGTGACGGTCAACGCCGCCAACCCCATCGTTCCGTACGTTGAGGTGAACGGCGTCTGGAACGCAACGCCGCAAAGCGCTGTCACCGTCAACTCGGGCGATTCAGTAAACCTCGGCCCCTGGCCGGTGAGCGGCGGAAGCTGGAGCTGGACCGGGCCCAACGGATTTACCTCCACCTCGCGCGAGATAGATGGCATCGCACTGAGCGCCGGGGACAACGCTTATACGGCGACTTACACTGCCGACGGCGTAAGTTACACCCAGGCGTTTGTCGTGACGGTCAACGCCGCCAACCCCATCGTTCCGTATATCGCTGTGAACGGCGTTTGGAACGCAACGCCGCAAAGCACGGTCACCGTGCCTTTGGGAACCATCGTCAATCTCGGTCCCTGGCCGCTGGGCGGCGGAAGCTGGAGTTGGACCGGCCCCAACGGATTCACTGCCGCTTCGAGCGAGATCGACAATATCGCATTGAGTGTCGGCGCGAACGTCTATACCGCAACCTACACCGTCAACGGAAACAGCTACACGCAGGCGTTTGTCGTCACGGTCGGCGGATGCGGCGCAGCCAATGAAATCGTTCCATATGTCGAGGTAAACGCCGTCTGGAACGCTGTGCCGCAAAGCGCGGTCACCGTGAGCTCGGGAGATTCCGTGGACCTCGGCCCCTGGCCGCTGGGCGGCGGAAGCTGGAGTTGGACCGGCCCCAACGGGTTCACCTCCATCGGCCGCGAGATCGACGGGATCGCGCTAAGCGAGGGGGCCAACGTCTATACTGCAACCTACACCGACCCCAACGCCTGCATCTACACGCTCCCGTTCACCGTCACAGTCGATTAGCGGACTGCCGGTTGACGGCAACGACTCCAGTCCCAGGTCCGGATTCTCGGACCTGGGGAAACCCTCGCCCGGATTCTCCGGCACAGAAAATGCAGGCTGACTAAACGTTTAAGCGAACTTTTCATCGTTTCAACCCCAAGTCGCCTCGAAATCGGCCCTTCCTCCGCCCTATGAGGCCCTCTTTTCCCGCTTTGCAATGGGCCGGTTCTGTCGCTCCACAGGGCCACATCCTCCGCGCTCCACCCGGCGCTCCGCCGAACCTGTATTCTGGTTTCGTCACTCATTGCGTTCGGCGAGGAAAGGGGCTGAATTGAGCCTGGAGATGGATTCGGCGACGCGGGGCGGAGAACGCGCGGTCGGGGTCGGCTTGCGCAGGCATGGACGTCTGGCCGCCGCCGTTCTGCTGCTGGCCGTGGTCGGCGCAATCGCGGCCTTGCAGGGGCTCCACACGAAACCTGCGGCGGCAGCCTTCGTCCCGTACCCGCGCGAACTCGCCCAAGTCAGCTTTGCCGTTGCCGGGGACGTGATTCCCCATGAGCCGGTGCGCGCCGCGGCCGCTGCCGCCGGGGAAGGCGCCGTGGGATGGGGCGCGCTCTTCGCCGATGTGAGCGACATCTTCAAGCGCGCCGACTTCGGATTCGTCAACCTGGAAACCCCGGTCGCTCCGGCCCACTCGCGCGGCTCTAAGCCCTTCATGTTCGATGCTCCCATCGCCCTGCTCGAAGCCTTGAAGGCCAATGGAATCAAGATCGTATCCTTCGCCAACAACCACGTGATGGATCAGGGCTGGGCGGGTTTCGCAGAGACCCGCGAGCATCTCCGCGATCAGGGCCTGCTCTTCGCCGGCTCCGGCGATGATGCGGCTCAGGCCTGGCAGCCGGTCGTCGTCGAGGCCAACGGCATCAAAGTGGGCTGGCTGGGCATGACCCGCTGGCTCAATGGCAATCGCAATCCCGACAAGGACAGCGAGCCTCACGTGAACTTCTTCCCCTATCCGGGCGAATCCGGCGGCGCTCCGGGAGCCGATGACGGCCAGGTTCTGGAAGCCGTCAAGCAGGCGCGGGCCAAATGCGATCTGCTGGTGGTCTCCATCCACTGGGGCACCGAGTACGCCCCCGCGCCGCGGCCCGAGGACGTGGAGATTGCCCACAGGATGCTGGAGGCTGGCGCGTCCGCGATCGTCGGCCACCATCCCCACGTCTTGCAGCCGGTCGAGACCTACCGGACCGGCGACGGTCGCGACGCGGTAATTTTTTACTCGCTGGGCAATTTTCTCTCCAACCAGTCGCGCAATTACGTCGACGGCCTGATGCCCGACAAAGACGGCGACCCTCGCGATTCGATCGTCGGCCTCTTCTCCGCCGTCCGCAAGGACTACGGACCGGCGGGGGAGCGCGTCGAACTCGGCCACGTCGGAATACTGCCCCTATGGGGCGACAATAACCGCAACCGGCTAACTTCTGCCCGCGCCAGCTCCCCCTCCATCCACCCCGTCCTGATTGACCGCGAGATGCCGCTGCTGCAGGCCCGCTTGGATGAATTGAACAAGATTGCCGAACAGAACGGGCGGAATCAGCCGGCAACTCAGCTTACCGCGGCGCAAAAGGAGGAGTTTGTCGAAGTTACGAACCGGCTGAAACTTCTGGACGATCGCCGCAAGCTGTTGCTGGCCCGAACCGGGGATGAATACGTCGCCGATCCGCCCAAGCTACCGGCGAAGCCGTAGGCCGGGATTCAAGGACAATTCACGTTCTCGCGGAATCGCAGCAATGGGTTTGCTGAATGAAGCGACCGATCTACAGCGTTCGAGCAATCGAAAAGTGCGTTTGTCTAGCGCTTTCCGATGACGCTGGCCAATGTTGCGCCGATCTCGGCGGGGGAGACGACCACGTGAATGCCGGCGGCGGCGAGCGCCTTCATCTTGTCGGCGGCGGTGCCCTGACCGCCGCTGATGATGGCTCCGGCGTGGCCCATGCGACGGCCCGGGGGCGCGGTCTGGCCGGCGATGAAGCCTACGACTGGCTTCTTTACATACTGGCGGACGAACTCCGCAGCGGCCTCTTCGGCCGTGCCGCCGATCTCGCCGATCAGGATGATAGCTTCGGTTTCGGGATCGTCGTTCAACAGGCGCAGCGCGTCAATGTGGGTGGTTCCGATGATGGGATCGCCGCCGATGCCGATGGCCGTGGACTGGCCGATGCCGCGCTGAGTTAGTTGATGGACGGCCTCATACGTCAACGTTCCGGAGCGGGAGACGATGCCCACCGAGCCTTCCTTGTGTATGTTACCGGGCATAATGCCGATCTTGGCCTTGCCGGGAGAGATAACTCCAGGGCAGTTAGGGCCGATCAAGCGCGACTTGGAGTTTTTGAGCTTGGCCCACACCTTCACCATATCCAGCGTGGGAATGCCTTCGGTGATGGCGACGATGAGAGGAATGCCGGCGTCCTCGGCTTCGAGGATGGCGTCGGCGGCAAAGGGCGGGGGGACGAAGATCACGGTCGCGTTCGCGCCGGTTTTCTCGACGGCATCGGCGACGGTATTGAAGACGGGCCAGCCCTCGTGCGTGGTTCCGCCCTTGCCGGGAGTTACTCCTCCGACGACTTTGGTGCCGTATTCGGCGGCGCCCTTTGCGTGGAAGGTTCCTTCCTTGCCGGTAAGGCCCTGAACGATAAGTCGGGTTTCTTTGTTGACCAATACAGCCATTGGATCCTAGCTCCTAGCTTCTAGCTTCCTGATAAAGCTCTGAACAAGTCATTCTCACGATTGTCCCTTCCCTCAGGGGCTAAAGCCCAATTCATTTTTGGGCCGTTTTCGGCACGACTGAAGTCGTGCCCTTTCAAAACATAAACGTCCATTTGAATGACAGACACCACTAGTATGTACCTGGCCCATCTGGGCCAGATTCATCATCATAAGCGTCCTCAACAGGATGTGAACCGTATGGACCATGTTCTCGAACTGGGTACCCAATATACTTGGTTGCATCCATTCCAGGAGAATGGTACCCGGAACCGATTCCGATAGACCTTAATCTTTGTTGGGCCAATTGGAAATTATTCTCCAATGTCTTCCTGGTGTCCTCATCAATATTGTCATTTATTTTAACTTCAAACTTATAGGCTTTGTTCCCGTGAGGACATATGTCATTCGGCCAGTGCTTAGCAATTAGTTCAACCTGTTCGAAAAAGAATTCCTGCCCAAATATATCGATAGAATCTTTCCAATCTTCTAGTAACAATCTCCTGCATTCTGGGCAATTGTGTAATACTTCGTCCGACGCAGCTCTTACCACGAGTTCCGCTGCTTCTTTCATGGTTTCGCCGACCTGGAAATTAAGTCCCGAATCGGCAAGTATCTTGCGTCCCTCTTCTACGTTCGTGCCTTCCAGGCGCAGCACGATCGGCACTTTCACGTTCAATTTGCGCGCCGCCGCGACGACGCCGGTGGCCAGCCGGTCCACGCGCAGAATGCCGCCGAAGATATTGATGAGGATGGCCTTTACGTTGGCGTCGGCAAGCAGTATCTCGAAGGCGTGCTCAATCTGCTCCTGCGTCGCGCCGCCGCCTACGTCGAGAAAGTTGGCGGGGCGGCCGCCGGCGTACTGAATGATGTCCATCGTCGCCATTGCCAGGCCTGCGCCGTTGACCATGCAGGCGATCGAGCCGTCGAGCTTGATGTAGTTGAGCGCGTATTTGCTGGCCTCGACTTCGAGCGGGTCTTCCTCGGCGGTGTCGCGCAGCGCCTTGATCTGCGGATGGCGGAAGAGGGCGTTGTCGTCGAAGGTAATCTTGGCGTCGAGGGCGAAGAGCTTGTCGTCTTTGGTGGTGATGAAGGGGTTGATCTCGACCAGCGAGGCATCGGTTTCGATAAATGCCTTGTAGAGGCTTTGCAGGAAGACGACGGCGGCGTTGATCTGCGTTGGCTTGAGGCCGAGCGCAAAGGCCAGCTTGCGCGCCTGCCAGGCACCAAAGCCCACCGCCGGGTCGATGGTCTCTTTATGGATGGCATCGGGCGTCTTGGCAGCCACTTCCTCAATCTCCATGCCGCCGGCCTGCGAGGCCATGAAGACCAGCTTGCCGGCCGCGCGGTCCAGCACAATGCCGAGATACAACTCGCGGTCAATGGCCGCGGTTTCCTCGATGAGCAGCCGCCGCACCTTCTGGCCTTGCGGGCCGGTCTGGTGGGTGACCAGCGTCATGCCGAGAATGTTCTTTGCGTAGAGTTCGGCGTCCTCGCGGTTGCGGGCCACTTTGACGCCGCCGCCTTTGCCGCGTCCTCCGGCGTGAATCTGCGCCTTCACCGCGACGCCGCTTGCGCCCTCGGCAAAGAGCTTGCGGGCCACCGCGGTTGCTTCCTCCAGGGTGTTGGCCACTTCGCCCCGGGGCACGGCCACGCCGTAGCGCGCCAGGATTTCCTTCGCCTGATACTCGTGAATCTTCATCTTCGGTCGGGACCGCCAGGACCGCTGTAGTGAGGGGATCGGGATCGGCCCCGGAGGGTTCCGGGAAAGCGAGACCGTGCCAGCGATACTCACATACTATCTTGCCCGCCAAAGATGGGGCAAACCGGGCGTTGGGTACGCCAGGTCTCGATTCTTGTAGACTCTTGATGTCCGGCTACCGAGGATCGAGAGTCGAACTCTCCCACATCTCAAAATCGAGATGTGGGGCACCCGGCTTTATGGGTTAGTCAGACATGGGGCACCCGCCTGGTCATCTTGGCCTTGAGATACACGGCGGGTTGGATCGAGAAGATGAAGGACTGAGTGCAAACACGGTCGAAAGGCATCTCTCCGGGACCAAGTCCCCGCCGCTTCCGCAGGGACCGCGGCCCGCGCGCTTCGCGGGAATGATTTCTCCGGCCGCTTGTGCCGTAGAATGAGATTGTTTTCCAGCCCCGTGACCGCGGTCACGGATGGGCGTTGGGATTGGAACGTATAAACAAGCCAGACGGGGAGCGGGGCGGGGAAGCACTGCCGCCCGGCATCCGGCGTCCGCATTTTGGGAGGAATTGTGCCAGCATTCACGCCTCCGCCGCTTCCGAGCGACGACAAACGATGGAAGATCGTAAACGGCACCATGCGCAAGAATGGCTTTGCCCGCTACGCGCTGATTGAGACGCTTCACACCGTGCAGTCTTCGTTCGGCTACCTGGACGACGACGCGATTCGCTTTGTGGCCCGCTCCTTGCGCGTGCCGTTGAGCCAGGCCTACGGAGTGGTGACCTTCTACCACTACTTCAGCCTCAAGCCTCCGGGCAAGCACACCTTGACGGTATGCGCCGGTACTGCCTGCTACATCAAGGGGGCCGACAAGCTGATCGCGGCGGCCGAAAAACGCCTGGGCATTGCCAAGGGACAGACCACCGCGGACGGGAACATCAGCCTGATGGAGGCACGCTGCGTGGGCGCTTGCAGCCGCGCGCCGGTGGCGCTTTGCGACGGCGAAGTGGCGGGCGAGGTGAGCGAGGAGCAGGTGCTGGCGCAGTTGGAAAGGTGGGCGGTGGCATGAATATAGAAGAGCTCGAACAGATCGCGGAGAGCGTCCGCCAGGAAAACGCCAAGTACGACTACGAAGTGAACGTCTGCATGGACCTGGCCTGCGCCAGCCAGGGCGCGGGGCAGTTGCGGGAGGCGCTGGCCAAGGCCGCTGAGGCCTCGGGCAAGAAGGTGCTGGTGCGGCGCACCGGCTGCATGGGGCCGTGCTCGTCGGGGCCGCTGGTGCGTGTGGACCCGCAAGACGCCCTCTACCATCATGTGAAGGCCGACCGCGCGGGGGCGATCGTCTCCAGCCTGGGCGGCGCTCCGGTGCCCGATCTGCAATGCGACCTGAACGAGCACTTCGAGAGCCAGGTGCGCGTGGTGCTGGAGAATGCCGGGCACATCGACCCGGAAAAGATCGACGACTACATCGCGCGCGACGGCTACAAGGCGCTGTTGACGGCGCTGACCGAAATGACGCCCAACGCGGTGGTGCAGCAGATTACCGAGAGCGGCCTGCGCGGGCGCGGCGGCGGCGGCTATCCGACCGGGCTGAAGTGGGGCACGGTGGCCAAGGCCTCCGGGGACTTGAAGTATGTGGTCTGCAACGGCGACGAGGGCGACCCCGGCGCGTTCATGGACCGCAGCGTGATGGAAGGCGACCCGCATCGGGTGATCGAGGGCATGGCCCTGGCGGCGTATGCGGTGGGCGCCAGCAAGGGCTTCATCTACGTGCGCGCGGAGTATCCGATCGCCGTGGCGCGGCTTACGGCCGGGTTGCGCGATGCGCGGCGACGGGGCTTGCTGGGCAACAACATCTGCGGCACTCCGTTCGGGTTCGACATCGAGATACGGCTGGGCGCGGGCGCCTTCGTCTGCGGCGAGGAGACGGCGCTGCTGGCTTCCATCGAGGGGCGGCGTGGAACCCCCAAGCCGCGGCCCCCGTACCCGGCGGTCAGCGGCCTCTTCGGCAAGCCCACGCTCATCAACAATGTGGAGACCTTCGCCAATATCGCGCCGATCGTTCGCAATGGCGGCAAGTGGTTCTCGGGCATGGGATCGGAACGGAGCAAGGGGACCAAGGTCTTCGCGCTGACCGGCAAGATCACGCACACCGGCCTGGTGGAAGTGCCGATGGGCATCAGCCTGCGCAAGATCATAGAAGGCATTGGCGGCGGCGTACCGGGCGGCCACACTTTCAAGGCGGTGCAGACCGGCGGACCCTCGGGCGGCTGCATCCCCGCCGAGATGCTGGACGTGGGCGTCAGTTACGATGCGCTGGTCAAGATGGGTTCGATCATGGGATCGGGCGGCATGATCGTAATGGACGATACCTCGTGCATGGTCAACGTGGCCCGCTTCTTCATCGAGTTCTGCATGAGCGAGTCCTGCGGCAAGTGCATTCCCTGCCGCGCCGGCACGGCCCAGATGTTCAACCTGCTCACCCGCATTTGCCATGGCCAGGGAACCATGAGCGATCTGGAGTTGCTGGAAGAACTTTGCGACACAATCAAGGAAACCAGCCTGTGCGGACTGGGCATGACCGCGCCCAATCCGGTGCTGAGTACACTCAAGTATTTCAAGAACGAGTACCTGGAGCATATCGAGCGCAAGCGCTGTCCGGCTGGCGTCTGCAACATTGAAGTGCCCGTGGAGGTGTTGGCATGAGCGCCGGCGACGACGTCAAAACCCTGGTCATCGATGGCCACAACGTGAGCGGCCGCGCCAACCAGACCATTCTGGAAGTGGCGCGGGAGCATGAGATCGACATTCCCACCCTCTGCCATCTGGACGGGCTGGGCGATGTGGGCGCCTGTCGGCTGTGTCTGGTGGAGATCAAGGGCAGCAACAAGCTGATGCCGGCCTGCGTGGGAACCGTGCAGGAAGGCATGGAGGTAAGCACCCAGACGGAGCGGCTGCAAAAGCACCGCCGCTTCATTCTGGAAATGCTCTTCGCCGAGCGCAACCATATCTGTTCGGTCTGCGTGGCCAACGGGCATTGCGAGCTGCAAGCGCTGGGGCAAAGCCAGGGAGTGACCCACGTTCGACTCCCCTATCGCAACCCCGGCCTGCCGGTGGATTCCTCGCATGAGCGGTTCAGTATGGATCACAACCGCTGCATTCTCTGCACCCGCTGCGTACGGGCCTGCGCGGAGATCGAAGGCGCCCACGTGCTGGACGTGATGGGTCGCGGCATCAACTCGCGGATCATCGCCGATCTGCACGAACCCTGGGGAAGCTCCAGTTGCACACGCTGCGGCAAGTGCGTGCAGGTATGCCCCACCGGAGCCTTGTTCGACAAGAGCAAGGTCGGCACCGATCATCCCAAGTATCCCGATTTTCTGCCTTACCTGAACCTGATGAGGGAAGCGCAATGAGCAAACTGAAACTTGCAACGGTGTGGCTGGACGGATGTTCGGGCTGTCATATGTCGTTTCTGGACATGGACGAGCGGCTGATCGCGCTGGCCGAATTGGTGGATGTGGTCTATAGCCCCATCGTGGACGCCAAGGAGTTTCCCGACGAAGTGGACATCGCGCTCGTCGAGGGAGCGGTGGCCTCGGTGGACGACGAGAAGAAGATCAGGAAGATTCGCGCCCATTCCAAGACGCTGATTGCCATGGGCGACTGCGCCATCACCGGCAATGTGCCCTCGATGCGCAATTCCTTCGGCCCGGAGGCGATCCTCGACCGCGCGTACATCGAGAATGCGAGCGCCCAGCGGCAGATTCCCTGCGTGGTGGTGCCCAAGCTGCTCACCATCGTGCGTCCCATTCACGAGTACGTCAAGGTGGACGTCTTTCTGCCCGGCTGTCCGCCCTCGGCTGATACCTTTCACACGGCGCTGGTCGCGCTGGTCACCGGCGCGCCGCTGGATATTCCAGCGCTCACCCGTTTTGGAGCCTAACTATGAGCCAGACGATCACCATCGATCCGGTAACGCGCCTGGAAGGGCACGGCAAGATCACCATTCAACTCGACGACCAGGGCCAGGTGGCGGACGCGCACTTTCACGTCACCCAGGTGCGCGGCTTCGAGAAGTTCTCCGAGGGGCGGCCGTTCTACGAGATGCCCGGCCTGATGGCGCGGGTCTGCGGCATCTGCCCGGTCTCGCACCTGATCGCCTCGGCCAAGGCCTGCGAAGCCATCATGTCGGTGGACATTCCGCATACCGCCGCGCAACTGCGGCGGATGCTGAACCTGGCGCAGATGGTGCAATCGCACGCGCTGAGCTTCTTCCATCTCTCCTCGCCCGATCTTCTGCTGGGCATGGAATCCGACCCGGCGGCGCGCAATATCTTCGGCGTTCTGGCCGCCAAGCCCGAACTGGGCCGCGCCGGCATCGGCTTGCGCCGCTTCGGCCAGCACATCATCGAGCTTCTCGGCAAGAAGCGCATCCATCCAGGATGGGTGATACCCGGCGGCGTCACCGAGCCTCTGGACCCGGCCAAGCGCGATGAGATTCTGGCCCTGCTGCCCGAGGCTTACGCCAATATCGCCCTGGCGCTGACCGCCTACAAGCGGATCGCCGACGGCTTCCAGCAGGAGATCGAAGTCTTCGCCAACTTCCCGACCAACTATATGGGCCTGGTCAACGAAGACGACTCGATCGAGTTCACGGACGGCACTCTGCGGCTGATCGACAAGCACGGCGGCATTGTGGACGAAGGCATCACCGCCAGCCGCTACACCGAGGTCATCGGCGAAGCGGTCGAGCCGTACAGCTATACCAAATTCACTTACTACAAGCCGCTCGGCTACCCGGAGGGCAGCTATCGCGTAGGCCCGCTGGCGCGGCTCAACATCGCCAAGACCATGGGCACCCCCAAGGCGGACGTGGAGCTGGCCGAGTTCCAGCGAATCGCGCCGGGGCTTCCGGTGCAAAGCTCCTTCTACTATCATCATGCGCGGCTGGTCGAGGTGCTCTACGGCATCGAAAAGATCGAGCGCATTCTCACCGATCCGCTGATTCTCGACAAGCACGTCCGCGCCACAGCCGGCGTCAACCGCCTGGAGGGCGCGGGCCAGGCCGAGGCGCCGCGCGGAACGCTGATGCACAACTACAAGGTGGACGAGAACGGCCTCATCACCTGGGCCAATCTGGTCATCGCCACCGGCCAGAACAACAACGCCATGAACCGGGGCGTACTGCAAGTTGCCAAGCACTACATCAAAGACGGCAAGTTCAGCGACGGGATTCTCAACCGCGTCGAGGCGGTGATCCGCACCTTCGACCCATGCTTGAGCTGCTCCACGCACGCCTACGGGCAGATGCCGCTGGTTGTTACGCTGGTCAACGCCGGCGGTGAAGTAGTGGACCAGCTCATCAGCTAGCATTCTGGGTGCCCCACCCTCGCCGCGTCTTTGTCTTTGCGGCTAGGGTGGGAAACCGAATCACAGTCGATCAACAATTAAACAATCGTATTGACCTGTGTCGGCAGCGCAGAATACCCGTTGACGCCGCTACGATCAAGCCGTGTAGAATGGCTCCCATGAATCCAAGAATTGGTCTTTTACTCATCTGTGCATCGCTGCTTTCGGCGACGCAAGCTCTAGCAAAATCCAAGGCCATTCTGCCGGATGGCTGCGGCGATGACGCCGTTGAATTCGACGCGAAACAGGAAAAAGAGAATCCGGGGCTGCCCGCTCTGGCAGAGGGCAAAGCACTGATCGTCTTTGTTGAATCCATGCCGAATGAAATGAAGGTACAATCGACAACCCGCTTTGGGGTTGACGGTGCCTGGGTGGGTGCAACGAAGGGCGACTCTTATTTCACTGTGACTGTGGACCCCGGAGATCACAATCTTTGCGCAAGTATGCAGTCGGCGCCAAGCAGGATGAAGAAGACATTCACCCAAATGACATCCGTTACTGCCGAGGCGGGCAAGGTTTATTACTTCGAAGCAGCAGTCAATGTGGTCGGAAATATGAATATGGGCATCGCTTCCTTCGATTTTGCGCAATTAGCAGAAAAGGAAGGTAAGTATCGGGTCAAGGCCTGGAAGGTTGCCACATCGAAGCCCAAAAAGTAGGATCTTCGTAGCTCCACTCTATGGAGTGCACTCTTGACCTTGTCTCAAGCCCGTTGCCTCATCCTCGCCTGCGGCAACACGCTGCGCTCGGATGACGGCCTCGGGCTTTGGCTTGCTACATGGGCGGAAGAGCGCTTTTAGGACGAAGCTCCGAGTATACCTGAGCCGTATTCCACCGTTAATGTAAACTTAGTACGCGGCTACATCCAGAGGAAAGATCAATGTCTATCTGCAGGAAAGCAACCGCCGTCATCTTTGCGGCGATCGTCGTAAGCCTGTTGTCTTGCTCTCCGATGCTCGCCCAGATTTCGTGTCATGATCTCAAGTATGGCAGCCCGCAGTATTCCGACAAAATGGATGATCTCGCCAAACAGGCGAAATTACCGGAAAATTACTGGAGTCGCTATCACGAAGATGCCGTTCGTTATTTCTGCAAAGGCGACACCAAAGCCGTCGATGGGCTGGTGGATAGCGGAATGGTAAAAGCCCAGGAAGCTATAGCAATCGGAAAGGTTCTGGGCAAGACTTACAAGCCGAAGACACGATCTGAAGTGGGGAAAACCTACGCTAGCTCCAGGCAGAAATTCGTGGAGATGGGAGCATGCAGCGCTTGTGCGGACAATATAGCGCAGTACTACTCGAAAAGCCCCGATTCCCGCTGTGGGAAGCTAGCGCAGCAGGCTCTCGATGGAAATAAGGACGCAATCGAGGAATTGGTCGCATTTCCGGATTACTGCAAGTGGAAGTAAAAGGTTGGTCGATAAATGCCTCCATTCGGCAAGTTTGTAGGTAACTTGGTTGTGCGGAAATAATGCCCATACTCCATTCGATTCGTGGAAGGATGTTGCTGCTTTCCCTCTTGGCGGGGTTCGTTGCGCCCGCGCATTCGTACTGCGACGATTTCCTGGCGTTGCTGCACGTCAAACCGACTCATCTGGAGTTCCTTGGCTGTAAACAGCAAACGGACCTCCAGGGCGAGCCGTGGGAAGCCAGTTATCGCGTGGCGGGCAGTCATGCAGCCCAGATCGAAAGTACCCTAACCAAAGGATTGGGAATTAAGAAACTGCGGCGGACCTGCTGCGTCTGGGAATCTGTGCACAATTCTTACCGTGACAAGCAATCCCAGCTCTTCGTGATCTTGATCTCGACAGATGAAACGACCATCGACCGCAGAAGCCGGTGGGGCGAAATCCCTTATTTTGATATTAAGGTCGATAGCTATCCAGAGGAGCCTTAGGTGCCGTCTTCTACGTAGCAAGGAATCCTCTGCGTAAATCGATGAATTCGGCAATTGGAAGGCAACAGAGCCATTGACTACGCAAACCACGGTCCGATGCCTCATCCTCGCCTGCGGCAACACGCTGCGCGGCGATGACGGCCTCGGGCCGTGGCTTGCTACATGGGCGGAAGAGCGCTTTCGCGCCGATGCCGGTGTGCGCGTCATCGCTCGTCAGCAGTGGACGCCGGAGCTGGCCGAGGAGATCGCGCGCGCCGAGTCGGTTCTTTTCATCGACTGTTCTGTGGAGTCGGCTGCCGGAGAGATCGCGTTGCAACCGGTCCATCCCGCCGCGCAGGGATGGGCGAGCAAGGGATTGGCCACGCACCACGTGGGCGCGACCGAGTTGCTGGCGCTGGCGCTCGAACTCTACGATTCCGCGCCGCAAAACGCCCTCCTGCTTACAGTCGGCGCCGGCGCGACGGAAGTCGGCGAGGAGTTCAGCGACGCGGTGAAAGCCTCTCTGCCGGAGGCTTGCGGGCGGCTGGAGGAGACAGTCTTGCGACTGACGAACGGCTTCCGGTGAGAGCCGAGGATTCCATATCCGAGCCTCTTGCAAAATCCCCAGCTGAGGTGAGCGGGCGGGTTGAGGGTCATGGTCTCCCACTCATCCACGATAAAACTATGGATGAATGGGGCACAGCGCCAACTCCGCGCCGCGATGAGCGCGCAAAAATCCGCGCGGAAGATAAGGATGAAGTGTAGGATGACAGTATGAACAGCCTGTATTATGGCGACAATTTGGATGTTCTTCGCAAGAAGATCAAGGACGAGACGGTCGATCTCTGTTATATCGATCCTCCCTTCAATTCCAAGCGAAACTATAACCAGATATACAACAACATCGGCGAGGAAGATCGCGCCCAGGCGCAGGCATTCACGGATATCTGGACGTGGGACGACTTTGCAATATCGGGATTTTCCGAGATTCTAGCAAACGATCGGGGGCGCTTTCGTTCGCAGTTGGTTGCCTTGGTCAAAGGGCTTCATGGCGTTCTCGGAGAAGGAACATTGCTGGCATATTTGATCGGCATTGCCCTCCGCATCACCGAAATCCATCGCGTCTTGAAGAAGACGGGGACTTTCTATCTGCATTGCGATCCTACCTCCAGTCATTACCTGAAACTTATCCTCGACTGTGTATTTGTTACCCAGGGCGGCGACTTCCGCAATGAAATCGTTTGGGCCTACGAATCCGGCGGGCGCGCGAAGAAGGATTTTGGACGAAAGCACGATGTGATCTTTCGTTATTCCAAATCCGGCAATTGGTCCTTCCATGCGGATGAAGTCCTGCTTCTCCGCCGAAACGCACGTCACAACCACATGAAAAAGAGCACGGACCCAGATGGTCGGAGGTACTGGTCGATTAAGTCGGCAGGAAAGGAATACAAATACTATTCGGATGAGGGCGTTATTCCGTCCGACGTGTGGTCCGATATAAGCCATTTGCAGCAGAAGGATCCGGAGCGATTGGGTTACCCCACGCAAAAGCCGGAAGCTCTGCTGGAGCGCATTGTCCAAGCATCCAGCAAGGAAGGGGACTTGGTTCTGGATGCGTATTGCGGATGCGGAACGACAGTTGCCGTGGCGCAGCGCCTCAATCGGCAATGGATAGGGATCGATATAACTTATCAGTCTGTCTCACTGATTCTGCGCCGTCTCGAATTTGCATTTGGCAAAGATGTGGTAGACGGAATTTCACTGGACGGAATCCCCCGCGATATGGAATCCGCCTACGCTCTCGCTCACAAGAAAGACGACCGTCTACGCAAGGAATTTGAAAAATGGGCCGTCCTTACCTATACCAACAATCGAGCGATCATCAACGAAAAGAAGGGCGCGGATGCCGGGATTGACGCTGTGGCATACTTTCTGACCGGAAAGAACGACAACGCCAAAATCATTTTTCAAGTGAAATCTGGGGGCGTGAAGCGCGGCGATATTGCAACCCTTGGCGGCGACATGGAGCGTGAAAAAGCAGCGCTGGCCGTTTTGATTACACTCGAAGAACCTAGCCGCCCCATGTTGGCGGAGGCCAAAGCCGCCGGCCCATACAGGCATGAAACCATGGGGCGCAATTACGATAGGATCGGCATCGTGACCATCGAAGAAATCGTCGCGGAAGGCAAGCGCCTGGATATTCCCATGAGTCTGGAAGTCGTTGCCGCCGCGAAACGGGCCGTTCAGGAAAAGCAAATCGAGATGGAATTGACATGAAGGCTCGCGTTGGATTCATGCCCTCCGACGAAAAGCCCCGCGCAAGGCGGGGTTTTTTCCGTCGGATCGAGTTATCGAATGAAGTTACCGCAAGCTGGCCATAAGCCCTTCCAACGCCGATTTCGGCGGCCGCGTCAGCGATTCGGGCAGCGTGGCCAGCGGCTCGTCCACCACATTCAGCAGGTCGATGAAGGTCGGCTTCTCGGTATTGATGTAGAAGATGCCGGTGAGAATCTCGTCCTTTTCGTGGGCCTCCATCAGCGTGCGCACGGCGTTGGCCTTGTCGGTCGGGTCGTAGTCCTCCAGCAGCTTGCGCAGCCGCAGGTTGGAGCCGTCGTGCATCTCCACTTCGTAGATCGCGCCGGAGTCGTAATCCACCTCGATCTCGTCGAAGCTGGCCACGAAATCCACCTCGTTGATCGGCTCGTCGTTGTCTTGCATGAACTTGTAACTCTTGGTCGAGCCTTCGTGGTCGTTGAAGGTCACGCAGGGGCTGATTACGTCCAGCAGCACCGTCCCCTTGTGGGCGATGGCCGCCTTGAGCATGGCGAGCAACTGCTTCTTGTCGCCGGAGAACGACCGGCCCACAAACGTCGCCCCCAACTGAATCGCCAGCGCGCAGGTATCGATGGGCGGCAGATCGTTGATAACTCCGGTCTTCAGCTTGGAGCCGAGGTCGGCGGTGGCCGAGAACTGGCCCTTGGTCAGGCCGTAAACGCCGTTGTTTTCGATGATGTAAATCATGGGCAGATTGCGCCGCAGCAGGTGAACGAACTGGCCCATGCCGATGGAAGCCGTATCTCCGTCGCCGGAGACTCCGATGGTGGTCATCGTATGATTGGCCAGAATGGCGCCCGTCGAGACCGCCGGCATCCGTCCATGTACGCTGTTGAAGCTGTGCGAACGGCTCATGAAGTAAGCCGGGCTTTTCGACGAGCAGCCGATGCCGCTCATCTTCATCACCCGCTCCGGCTCCACGCCCATCTCGAACATCGCCTGGATGATGCGTTCCGAGATGGCGTTGTGGCCGCAGCCGGCGCAAAGTGTGCTCTTGCCCCCGCGGTACTCCAGAATCGGAAGGCCGATGTGGTTCAGTAAAGGCGCTGGCGTTGCGGTTGCCATTTAGAGGCCCTCCCTGGTGGCGAATTCTTCGGTAATCGAGCGCGCGTCGATGGGCAACCCATCGTAGTGCAGAATGCTGCGCAGCTTCACCGCCTGGTCGGCGGGCAGGTCCAGCTTGAGCAGGCTGGCCATCTGCGCGTCGCGGTTCTGCTCCACCACGTAAACCCGCTCGTGCGCGGCCACGAAGTCGTGTATCTCGTGCGCGAAGGGATAGGCCCGGATGCGCAGATAGTCCGCCTCCAGCTTGTATTCCTTCTTGATCTGGTCCAGACTCTCGCGCAGCGCGAAGTCCGTCGATCCGTAGGCAATGAAGCCGATCTTCGAACTGCCGTCTTTCACCGCGACCGGCGCCGGAACCAGCTTGCGCGCGTTCTCGAACTTCCTCGCCAAGCGCTCCATTCCCGCCACGTACTCCTCCGGCTTCTCGGTATATCCAGCCGTATCGGTGTGGCCGGTGCCGCGCGTAAAGTAGGCGGCCTTGGGATGAAGCGTTCCCGGCAGCGTCCGCCAGCCGATGGCGTCGCCGTCCACGTCCCGATAGCGGGCGAATCCGCCCAGGCGCTCCAAATCCGCCGCGGTCAGCACCTTGCCTCGGTCGAGAGGAGTTGTGGGGTACTCGAAGGCATCGCTCATCCAGTTGTTCATCCCCAGATCGAGATCGCTGAGCACGAAGACCGGAGTTTGAATGCGTTCGGCCAGGTCGAAGGCCGCATAAGTCATTTCAAAACACTCCTTCACCGAACCCGGCAGAAGAACGATGTGCTTGGTATCGCCGTGGGAAAGAAAGGCCGCCGAAAGCAGGTCGGATTGCTGCGTCCGCGTCGGCATGCCCGTCGACGGGCCGCTGCGTTGCACGTTGACGATCACGCCGGGAATCTCCGCGTAATAGCCCAAGCCGCTAAATTCGGCCATCAGCGACATCCCCGGCCCCGAGGTTGCGGTCATCGACCGCGCCCCCGCCCAGCCCGCGCCCAGCACCATGCCGATCGCCGCCAGTTCGTCCTCCGCCTGAATCACGGCAAAGGTCGCCTTGCCTTCCGGCGTCACACGAAACTTCTTGAGCAGGTCGGTGGTGGCCTCGACCACCGAGGTCGAGGGCGTGATCGGGTACCAGGCCACCACCGTCACCCCGGCGAAGACCGCGCCCATCCCCGCCGCCGCATTGCCGTCGATGACGATCTTGCCCGCCGTCTTGTCCATCTTCTCGATGAAGTATGGATCGCGCTTGGTGAAGCGCTCGGCCGCGTAGTCGAAGCCCGCCTTCACCGCGCCGAAGTTCAACTCGAAGACCTTCTGCTTCTTGGCGAATTGCTGGCGCAAGCCCCGCTCCACCACTCCCAGGTCGATGCGCAGCACCTGCGCCGCCGCGCCCACGTAAACCATGTTCCTGACCAGCTTGCGCAGCTTGGCCTCCGGGCAGATGGATACCGTGATCTTGTCGAAGGGAACCGGATAGAAGAACACGTCGTCGCGCACCTGATCGAGCTTCAAACTCTCCTCGTAGATGGCCGCCCCGCCCGGCGGCAGCGCCAGCGCGTCGGCCCGGGCGGTATCGGGATTCAGCGCCACCAGCACCTCGGAGTCGCGCTTGCGGGCCACATAGCCGTCTTTGCTCGCCCGAATGATGAACCACGTGGGCAGTCCGGCAATGTTCGACGGAAAAAGATTCTTTCCGCTTACCGGAACCCCCATTCCGAAGATGCTCTTCAGCAGCACGCTGTTGGCCGATTGCGAACCGGAGCCGTTGACCGTGGCCACGTTGATGCTGAAATCGTTGGTGATGCGCTTCTCTGCGCTCAAGGCGCCCTCAAGCTGACCGAGGGCCAAGTCTCCCGTCGCCATGGATCGGATTCCCTTCCGGTAGACCCCCGCCAGGGAGCCCATCTTTCCCTACAGTATGTGATTATAGTCACATAACGAGGATTCGCGCTGTTGGAAAGCAACCGGGTTTTGCCCAAAGTACCGTAAAATGGGACGAATGTCCGGGATCGGTACGGGAACCTGAATTGCCCACGTCCGGCATCCTTTGTTTCAACCCACAACCAGAGGATGTCGGACGGAAGCCCCAGACGCAAGCAAGCCGCCCCGGAGGACGGCTGGCTGGAAACGGAGAATCGGGGTTCGCGGTCTCCCACTCATCCACGATAAAACTGTGGATGAATGGGGCACAGCACAGCAGTTCTTGGTTACTCATGACCGGGACACCTGCCCGGTTGAGAGAGTCATATTGGAAGGTCCACGCGCCCATCACGGAGTCAGGATAGCCGAGCAGGTTGCCGGCCGGATCGTAGCCGCCCGGAATGGGTTGTCAAGGTCTGCGCTCACCCACCCTTGCCGCGATAAGACCGCGTTGAGGATGGGCCACCCTCGTGTGTGGGAAGTTTCACATTCGGAAAACTCGGGGTGGGCCACCCTGCCCCTATCCCGTCTAACTCGATACTAACATCCTACACCCCCATGTCCCAAAAGCGGGACATGGGGCACCCAGTCTTATGAGAGGGACAGATGTGGGCCACCCGCCCTCTGGCGAATGTGGGTGACAATGTCAACTGCGGAGCTGTTGAGTCGCTTTTGACGACGTATACCGGGTCTGGTAGCCTTAGCGGGTGTACTACATGGAGCAAGCCTAGTCCGGCATCCATCTATACGGGAATCTCCGGTTCAAACCCGTATCCGGTAAGTCTTCCAAATGGAGAAACAAAAATGTTTTCAGCGAATTTTCCGTCAACGTCCTCACAGACATCGCTGCTACGCACAGCGTTAGACTTGCTGCTGAATGCAGTTTTGTGGAATGCCAATCAAACGACCACTACAGATGAAATTCTGGCCAATCCTACGAGTCCAAGTCCTGCAAACTCCGATCCGGCAAATGACGTGATTGTGAAGGTTAGCAGCCAGGTTAATAATCAGACTCCGCTCCCAATCATGAATGTTGAGCACTCAGGATTTATTTCTCTTGCTTGGGATTCAGTGTTAAACCTAGTTGGTCTCTCTGATCAAAATGTTTTGAACTGCCCCGCAGTTAGCGCGCTCGTATTATGCTATGTACTGTCTGCGGGAACAGCCAATTGCGCAGTACCAGTGAATCCGAATCCGGCCACGCCTTGTACGCTCATTGCACAGCAATCGAACACTGAGAGCGATTTGCAAGCGAACATTATTTCGTCGGAACAAAAAGAGTCGGAGCAAAAATCGGATGCTAATGCCAATTCGAAATGTATCAAATATGCAGCAGGAATAAGGATTCTGCCCGACGGAAGTTACCATGAAGACCTCACTCCAGAACAGATCGAGCAGAATAAACAAGTCGACGAGAATGAGAAGGAGTGTGAGGAAAATGCCGCTGAATCAAAGACATCGAAGACGAAAACTTCAGCAGAAGCATCGGTTAAGCCTTTTGGAGCGGACTTCCGAGTAGACGTAATCGCGCCAAGTAAGCCTGTTTTCCTCGCTGAAGAGAATGAAATCGAGTTACAGGTTCATGCGCCGGGACTAAGCAGCGTATGGATAGAACAGAAGCGCGAGCTTAGTGAGGAAACATTCTACGAAATGAATATCGCTGGCGGGTCGAAGGAGTTGCCGATATTGCACCATGCAGACGGTAGCGCCTACATCAATGTGATCCCGATGCGCCTTGGCAAGTTAGAGATACGTTTCTTGGGCAGCTTCAAGGACGGCGGTGTATTTTCCAAGAGCGTGATTCTGGATGTGCAACCGCCGGAACGCAGCCCGAAAAAATTGCTGCTTGAAGATATGAATCTTAACAGCGGCATGAGGATTCTCCTCATGGATAGGAACCCTGGGTCGCAGTGGTTGACTATTCATGCCATCTACGACAAAGTGAAGGAGCCGATTCGGATCGATCCGCAAGCGGTTACATTCAATATTCGATCAAATGACGCAACGCCGCCCTTTGATTTGAGCCAGACTGGTATCTTTACGCCCCACCGTGTTGGACATGCGCTTGTCGAGGCAACCTATGGCGGCCTGACCAGTCTGGTATGCGTCGTCGTTCAGCCAGCGATGAACGTTGAGAATCATGACAATTGCAAGGAGTTGTATCAACCAGGAGAGATTGCTCTGCCGAAGAGGTAAGATTTGGTTCGTGCGCGGTTGCTGCAACACGCGGTGGTCACCCTGCCAACGCGGTACAGACCGTCGCGAGCCAGCGATCCGATTGCAAAACTCAACCAGTAGTGGGCACTGTACTCAGGCAGCTACCCCACTTCGCGTTTTGCAAAATCTCCTTTTCGTCGCCCCACAGGGCGACATCATGCAGGCTCTTTGCCCAGTCGCGGAACGCAGAGTTGGCTTGGCCGCCGCCAGGCACCCCGTCGCTCATAGCCGTTTCAATGGGGTACCCTGGTACTAGTCTTGTATCTCCGAGGCCGCCTTGTCGAGCGGCAGCGCCAAGCGGGAATTGAGCGAATCGAATGTCCGCGCCACAAAACCCGCATACATCCCGTATTCCCACGCTAGACGGCTGGCGGGGCATTGCGATTCTGATGGTGATTGTGACCCATCTGCAAGCCGGCCTGCTGGGCTATGCTTGGGGCGGCCACCAATGGTTGAATATGGGCCACTGAAACTCATTACTCCAGAAGACGCCAAAGGATGGTTCGTACTTTGTGCGTCCGGTCTATAGCAACTTGCAATGTGCGCCAATGCCTGCTCCGACTCCCGCTGGCCCTGCGCTCGAAGAACGACAAAAGCAATAACAACGACAATGACGACACCGCCAACGCGCAGAAATTGACAGGGGCACTCCTTATGAGCGAGGTAGCGGTATGCGGTTGCAATCGCAACGGGGGTGGCCCTGAGATGGCGATCCCAGGGCCGGATGACGGGTCCGATCGCGGCTACTGTTTCGGCGCGGGAGCCAGCGGCACATCGCCTGAAGCCGGAGCCGGGGCATCCTGCTTCTTCTTGTCGGCGATGCGAGTCTTGTCGCCCGTGGTCGTGGCTTTCTTTTTCTTCTTCGTTTTGGCCGTATCGCCGGCCAGCCCTAGCGGACCCGCCTGTGTCTGCCGGTCGGCAACCTCAGCCGCATCGGGCGCGGCGGGAGCCATGCTGTCGGTCCGAGGCCCGCTGGGCTTGGGCGGCTTGGGCAACTTGGCACGCGCGCTGAAGCGGGTCTTCTGGGTCGGCTTGGCTTTGGCCGCCTCCAATGGATTCGCCGGTTCCGGCGTGGCATCGGCCTGCTGCACCGCGCCCGCGTCCTCGGTCTTGGTCTGCGCAGCCGCAGGCAGGGTCTTGGTGGGCGCCTGGCCGAAGCGAATTTTTTCCTTCTTGCCCGGCTTCATGGAAATCTCAGCGCTGGCGTTCTTCTTTTGGGCCCTTGTCGCTGGCATCGGCGCGGCGGTATCGACGGCCGCTGCCTGCGAAGACGACTTCTGCCGAAAGGTCCGCGTATTCTCGCGGAAGCGGGTGCGCTCCACCTTCTGCTTTTTCTTGGGCGCGGGCGGTGTGTAGGAGCTGTAGACGGGCTTGGTCTGCCTGGGGCTGGCCCCGGTATCGGCATAGCCCGGCTTGATGTCGATGTAGGCATCCTCGCGCATCTTGGTGAGATACTCGCGCATGGCCGGCTCCATGCGAGCCATATAGAAGTTCTGCTCCACATCCTCTCGTACGTCCTTGTACTCCGGCACACCGCCGGCAACGTGCTCGACCACCTTGAGAATCACCAAGCCCTGACGGGTGCGGATCGGCTCGGTATACTGGCCAGCCTTCAGCGCAAAAGTCGCATCTTCGAGCACCTTGGCCAGCGCGCCGCGCTTGAACTGGCCAAGATCTCCGCCCTCGGCCGCCGTCTGTCCATCGCTGAAACTGCGCGCCAACTGGCTGAAGTCGCCTCCGGCGTGCAGCTTGGCCTCGATATCGGCGGCCTTGGCTTGAGCTGCCGACAGCTTCTGCGCATCGTCTGGCGCGGGGGTGCCCTCCGCGGCTGGCGCGCCAGTCGAGATTAGAATCTCGCTCAGCCGAACGCTCTCCTGCCGCGCGTACTCCTGCTTGTGCTGCTCGAAGTACTGCTCCGCCTCGCCCGGCGTGAACTGGACCTTGCGGCCCACCTCCTCGCGCATCACTTCCTGTGTGATGATGCCGTTGCGAATGTTGGCCTTGAAGTCCTCGAACGACACCCCTTGTTCCTTAGCCGCCTTTTCCAGATCCTCCAGCGTCTCCAGGTTGTACTGTTTGCGGATCTCGTTGAGGCGCTTGATGAGCTCGGTTTCGCCGTTGATGTCGAGTTCCTTGGCCTTGGAGAGCCAGAGTTGCTGGTCGATGAGGTTGCGAAGCAGATCCTTGTGCCCCTCGGATATCTCCTGCATGGAGGCGCCGTGCTGACGTGCCTCCGCATCCAGGTCGCGCATGGCGCGGTCGTAGTCGGAGCGGGTGATGACCTGATCGTTGACGCGGGCGACGATCTCCTCGACAGTGATACCGCCGTAGGGACTCTCCGGCGCCGCGGCGCGGGTTTGGGCCAAAGAGGCGCTTGCAAGCAGCCATGTGCCGAGGACGATAGCAGCGGGAGTGCGAAGGATTCTTGGATTCATAAAATCAGTACAGGGCCGGGAAGCGACAATCGCCCACAAGCGCTTAGACGTGATTGTAAATGGCTGGGCAGCGGGAAAGCGAAACCGGCGGCAAATGGATTGCTGAAAAGGGAAGTTTGCTCGCCGGAACGCGGAGCGGGAGATCGCCCGCTTTGCAGCCTCGCTCAGCCGTATACAAAATTGCGTTGAGCAATTCGAGGTTCTCAATCTTCACATTGCCGCGCTGAAGCCGCGATTTCCATCGATTCTCGTTGCGGCAGCTTCGATGTAAACCCGCCCCACGCAGAGTATCCCAGATTCCGCGAACGAAACCTGGGATACTCTGCGGGGCCGAAACCGGACGGCTGTCGGTCAGTTGACGGTGATGACAAACGCCTGCGTGTAGGTGCAGCCGCTGATCGTGTAAGTCGCGGTGTAAGTGTTGGCGCCGGCGCTCAGCGCGATGTTATCTATCTCGCGAGTGCTGGCGGTGAAGCCGTTCGGTCCGGTCCAGCTCCAGGTTCCGTTCTGCGGCCAGGGGCCGAGGCTGACCGGAGTCGTGGTCGAAGATACCGTCGCCGTGCTCGAAGACGGGGTGATCCAGGCGCCGCTCACTTCGATGTAGGGAACGATCGGGTTGGTTGTGCCGCAGCTGCCGGTGCCGCTTACCGTAATGGTGAACGCCTGCGTGTAACTGGTTCCGTTGAGTGTATAAGTCGCGGTGTAAGTGTTGACGCCGGCGCTCAGCGCGATGTTATCTATCTCGCGGGTGCTGGCGGTGAAGCCGTTCGGTCCGGTCCAGGCCCATGTGCCGCCGCTCTGCGGCCAGGGGCCGAGGCTGACCGGAGTCGTGGTCGAAGATACCGTCGCCGCGCTCGAAGACGGGGTGATCCACGTGCCGTTCACTTCGATGTAGGGAACGATGGGGTTGGTGGTGGTGCCGACCGTGATGGTGAACGTCTCGGTGTAACTGGTTCCGCCGATCGTGTAAGTCGCGGTGTAGACGTTGGCGCCGGTGGCCAGCGTGATGTTATCTATCTCGCGGGTGCTGGCGGTGAAGCCGTTCGGTCCGGTCCAGGCCCATGTGCCGCCGCTCTGCGGCCAGGGGCCGAGACTTACTTTAGTTCCAGAAGCCACAGTGGCGGCGTTTTCAGGCGTTGTTATCCAAGCGCCGTTCTCCGCGATGTAAGGAACGATGGGGTTGGCGCCGGCGCCGCTGACCGTGATGACGAACGCCTGCGTGTAAGTGCAGCCGCTGATCGTGTAAGTCGCGGTGTAAGTGTTGGCGCCGGAGGCAAGCGTAATGTTATCTATCTCGCGGGTGCTGGCGGTGAAGCCGTTGGGTCCGGTCCAGCTCCATGTGCCGCCGCTCGCCGGCCAGGGGCCGAGGCTGACCGAAGTCGTGGTCGAAGATACCGTCGCCGCACTCGAAGACGGGGTTATCCAGGCGCCGCTCACTTCGATGTAAGGCACGATGGGGTTGGTTGTGGAGCAGCTTTGAGCGTGCGCGCACGGCGCAACCAGAGTTAGCAGCAAGGCCGCGAGTACGAACAGGTACCCGCTCAATCCGCGAACGAAGGCGCGCCCGCGAGAGGTATTGCGACGATTCGAGATCGGATTCATTTTATTCCTTTCAGGACGGAGTAAATCGTTCCGGCATTGCGGCAAACCGGAGTTGCAACAGTTTGGCCATGCGCGCAAGGAGTGCGCTTTGCATTGCCGGCAGGTTTAGGCTATAAGGCATACATAGGCAACCAGGCAAATGGCCTGATCGTAAGTATTCACGTTTGGCACTAAAGCGATTAAATTAAATCACTCGAAGCGAGGACTGTCAAGCAGGTTCTATATCCAATTGCCGACGATGCTGTCGGAGCGCCCTAAGTTTTCAGGAATGTGAGCCTTGCCAAACAGAGTGTGGCCAATCCTCCGTACTATTCCGACAAGCGGAGGTTCCACGAAGCTCCGCCGTCCGACGCGGGTCGTCCTCAGATCGCGGCTGTGACTCTTCGCCCCCGCCCGCGTCTATAGCTCTGGAACGGCGCTTCCACCCTCGCGCTTCTTTGGCGACGGCGCGGGAGGCCGCCAGCCAAGCGGGTTTGACCGCCACTGGCTATACTGATCAATGGTGCAGTGAAAAATCTCCAGCCCCAGGGCTGGTCAGACGACGAGGACTACGAACCCATGAAATCGCTCATCGAACGGCTCCGCTCACGCCGTCTCGCTTCGGTATTTGTCCTGCTTTCCACGCTGACGGTCGCGATTGTCGCCGCTTCCTTTGCCGCTCACGGAGTGCGCGGAGAGGAGAAGAAAACCGCAAGCGCCGATGCCGCTCCCCTCAAGATCGTTCATTCTTCCGTCCCCCCCAACGAGTTTGTGAAGATAGCCCAGCGGGTGGGTCCGGCGGTGGTGAACATCACCACTCGAACCCTGCCCAAGGAGTCGGCCAACCAGAACCGCCGCAACTTCCACAGCCGCATTCAGCCCAAGCCGCGCAATCCCGGCGACGACGACCAGGACGAGGACCAGCAGGATCAAGGCCAGAACAACTTCCAGGACTTCTTCAACCGCTTCTTCGGTGGCCAAGTGCCCCCCGGTATGCCTGATGGCGGCGACCAGGGCGGCGGCGTAAGCGAGGCGCTCGGCTCCGGCTTCATCGTCGATGCCAAAGGCTACATCATCACCAACAATCACGTCGTCGAGAAGGCGGACAAGATCTACGTCAAGCTCTCCACCGACGATCCCGACAGCCAGGACCTGGGCCGTCCGGCGCGCGTCGTCGGCGTCGACAAATCCACCGATTTGGCGGTCATCAAGATCGATGTCAGTACCCCACTGCCCACCGTCACCCTGGGCGACTCCGACGCCGCGCAGGTGGGCGATTGGGTGGAGGCCATCGGCAGCCCCTTCGCGCTCTCCCAAACCGTCACTGCCGGCATCATCTCCGCCAAGAACCGCACCATCGAGCACGGGGCCGCCGGACAGTTCCAGCACTTCATCCAAACCGACGCCGCCATCAACCCCGGCAACTCCGGCGGGCCGCTGCTCAACATGAACGGCGAAGTGATCGGCGTCAACACCGCCATCTTCACCCAATCCGGCGGCTACCAGGGCTTGGGCTTCGCCATGCCCTCGAATACCGTCGTCGATATCTACAACGATCTGGTCGGCGCCACCCACAAGGTTGTCCGCGGTTCCATCGGCATCCAGTTCCGCCAGGAGTTGCCCGGCGCCGTCAATCGCGTCTACGGCTTCAAGAACGGTGTGCTCGTCCAGGAAGTTACCCCCGGCGGTCCGGCTGAAAAGGCGGGCATCAAGCCCGGCGACATCCTCACAGCCATCGACGGCCATGCCATCAAGGACGGCGACGAACTGGTCAAGGAGATCGCCGGCCGACGCCCTGGCTCCTCCATTCGCCTCGGTTACCTGCGCGACGGCAAACAGGAAGACGCCACCGTGGCCATCGGCGACCGCGACAAGGTCTTCGCCAACGCCGGCGACCAGCAGTCCGAAAACGGCCCCGACGACAAAGGCGATGCCGGCGAGACCAAACTGGGCCTGACGGTGCGCGAGCTTCCCGCCGCCACCGCAGCCAAGATTCATGCCTCCGGCGTGGTAGTCCAGTCGGTTCGCGCCGGCTCCTTCGCCGACCTGCAAGGCCTCGAGCCGGGCCTGGTTATCGCCCGCATCAACAAGCAGCCAGTCACCAACAAGGAGGAGTTCGACGCCGTGGCCCGGAAACTCAAATCCGGCGACGATGTGGTCTTCGAGGTCATCGACCCGCATCGTCCCAACGATGGCATCAACTACCTGGGAGGAACGTTGGAATAGCGTCCTGAAGCGCCGGTTGCGGATTTCCGCGGCCGGCGCTCTTTCCCAAATCCGCATCTTTATTGGTGCAGACCCGTTTTTTTCTCTTGCCGTCCAGCGAAACGCTTCGTTAGACTGCTACGAAGATCCTCCCCTGAATTTTTTATCGAGGTGAGCAACGTGCTTACATTTCGAGCAAGCATGATCTTCGTGCTGACGGCGGCGCTGGCAGCATCGCCGGTCATGGCTGCCCGTGTTCATCGAACGCACTCCAGCAGCCATTCGCGTGGCTCTCACAGAGCGACTTCCAGAACCTCGAACAGATCCGCGTCCCGAACTGTCTCCCGTTCGCGGCGTTTGCACGGCCAAACGGCCATCGAACCGGCCCGCGTCACAGAGATTCAACAGGCCCTCGTCCGTGAGCACTACCTGACTGCGGAAACCAGCGGCAGGTGGGACGAAGCTACCCAAGCGGCCATGCAGAAATATCAGGCAGATCAAGGCTGGCAGACCAAGCTCATGCCCGACTCCCGCGCTATCGAGAAACTCGGCCTCGGCCCCGACTACTCCAACGCCATCAATGCCAAGAACTCCTCCTCCGCCGCGCCACCCAACGCCAATCTGACCCATGATCGCTAACTTGTCAGGTTCCGATTTCGTCGAGTAGAGCGCATTCGTCGACGGGCGACATGATTTTCAACCATGAATGAACCTGTGCGATAGGGTATTGTCGGCCCCGTCCGTGGGTGTGCCGGTGTACAATTCCTGTCGGCCTGCCGGCTCACTTCAAGTCAAGGCTTGGGAGACTACTCCGCCGGATTTGCGGCGGCAAGCATCTTTGCCGCGACTCGCCCCGCTCCGCGCAGCAAGGCCTTCACCGGCCAGCGGCCTTCAGAGTCGGGGAAGAATATCTCTCCGGCACGGCGAACCTCCGGGCGATAGTACCAGCGCTTGACGAGCGCCAAGTGCCCCTGACGCAGAGTTGCCGAGGGAGGCTCGGCAGGCTCCTTCAGCGCGGACAGCGCCGCTTCCATGCGCGCTTCCAGTGTGCCGCGGGCAAGCTTGATGGCGCGGGCAAGCTTGATGGGTTGATCGGCGGCGCTTGCGGGAACTACGCCCGCGGCGACTCGCAACTCGGCTATAGGCGCGCCCGCAAACGTCGTGTCCGCAGCAAGCGCGTTTTCGGTCGGCGCATCTTGGCTCGGCAGTTCCGGGATCGCTTCGATGGCCATCGGATGCGCAAACAGCGAGGTCGAGCCGGATTGCTCGTTTTGGATTCTCATGCCCAGTGTGGAAAATACCGCCGGTCCGCGCAGGCGGCCATTGTCGTAGAGAAAGACGCAGACCTCGTCCGGGTTTGCCGAGGCTTGCAAGATAGCCGCGCGAAGCTGCGCCAGCGGCCGCACCAGATCCGGAGCCAGTGCGCGAACGCTCTCCACGCGAAGCGTCTGAGCATGAAGCGCGGCGGCGGACTCAAATTCCAGCCGCGCGGAGGCCTCGTCGCGCTGGGTGCGCAGCATAACCAAGCGGCTCTCGCCGCGCGTGGCCAGAAAGCGCTCCACCGCCGCCGCCTCTTCGCCGTAGCGCTCGTCGGTGCATCCCTGGAAGCAGGGAGCGAGGCACATCTTAATCTCCGAGTACACGCAGCCGGGATGATTTGGATTCGGGTCCAGCTCCTCGGTGCAGCGGCGCAGCAGAAACAGCTTTAGGGCCTCGTCGGCAAAGCGCTCCGCCGCCGCCCGCGAGGCAAACGGCCCGTAGGACCAGGCCGCCTCGCGCTGGCTGGGGCGGTGCGTTACGGAGATGCGCGGATAAGCGTTGGAGCCGAGGAAGCGCACAAAGGCCGGGGCACGCAAGTGCATCCGCTCCAGGCACTTCGCGCCGTGAACCTGTTCCAAGAGCAAAAACTGAAGGAGCAGAGCCTCGAACTCCGAGCCGGTCAGCCGCCACTCGATACGCCGTACCAGGCCCGCCAGTTGCAAACGGCGCGGATGCTTGGTTGAAGGCTGCAAGAGCCGGGCGAGCCGCGCACTCAGGTTGGGGGTGCGGCCGATATACGGCTCGGCGTGGGCCTCGGCGCCATAGAGGGAGAAGACCGCCGCGCGCGCCGGCAGTTGCGCCAGAGCGTCCTTGGGCTTGAGGGGGTCGAAGAGAACGGATTGCGGGTCAATAGGCACAGCCACTCTCTCCTTTTGGAATTGGCTTAGAAATGATGAATATTGAAGGGAACTGTCCGAGCAATCCATACCTTCATCCCAAACATTGATCGCTCATCCTTCTGGAAACTCCACTTCGTTCCTTTTGCAGCCGAATGCCGCTCGTAGGCGCTGCTTGATTTAGCCTGCTCTTAAAATACTTCTCCGTCCAAATCAGTTCGCCGTACTCCAGTGGAAGAGCCTTATAACAACCGACGCGGCCAATAAGTCCGCACAACCAGTCGGCACACTGAAGTGTTTGGAACAAATGACTTTCTGCTTGAATGGGAGGCTCAATCATGGTTTTTGTCGCTTCCCCAAACATCTGTTTGGATGCCTCGGCAACGATCTTCTTGCGAAGAATATCTTCCTGCTCATCCAGGAGAATCTGGAAATGAGAGTTTCGTGTTGAGCAATACTGATCGAGTCGTTTGATAGATTCGTGGAGCACCGCACAATATAGATCCTTGGGGCTATTCTTTTCGGGAGAGTGTGTTTTTTGGATACCCACATAGAAAACTATGCCGCCATCTTTATCTATTCGATTCAACAAACGAAAGGTTGCCGATCTCAGTTCACGATATTGGAGAACGTTCTTCGTCGTGTAGAGTGCCGATCCCTTCTTCTCCCACTGATAAGCGGGTACGCCATCGCGATCGATCTCAAATGCCAATAGACGGCATTTCAGTTTATAGAACCATGTAGCGAATGCTCGCACCTTGTCGGATGGCAGCATAAAGCCGCCCAGACCGAAAACCGGACTGGTGTTGTGGAAAGGGTGCGATCGACTGATAAAAGGACCAATATGCCCGAATTCATCAAGGTAAACGATGAAGTGGATAGCGCACTTCCAATTGCACGAAAGCCCGCACTTGCGCGCGGGCCTCGGAATTAGAGATCTCTCCGAAGAAAGATCGTCTTGCGGCAGTATATAAAACAGGAACGGAAAATACAATGGAATTCTCGACTGACCGGCAAGAGCTCACGCTCCCGCGATGGTCATGCCGTCGATGCGCAGCGTGGGCGAAGCCACCGCGCCCCGGAACTCAAGGTCGTTGCCTATGGCGGTCACATTGAGCAGCATCTCGGCCAGATTGCCAGCGATGGTCACCTCTTCGACGGCGTGGGTCAGTTGGCCGTTCTCGATCCACAGGCCGGTCGCGCCACGGGAGTAGTCGCCGGTGACCACGTTCACGCCAAATCCCATGAGTCCAGTCACATATAGCCCCGCCGAAACCTCGCCGATGATCTGCTCCGGGGTAAGCGTTCCCGGCTCCAAATAGAGGTTGCCGCATCCGATCCCCGGCGTTCCGGCCAATCCCCGCGAGGCGTTGTGCGTGGATTTCATGCCCAGCTTGCGGGCGCAGTAGGTATTCAGCAGATAGGCGCGCAACACGCCGCCTTCGACGATCTCGGTACGCCGGCTGGGCAGCCCTTCGCCGTCGAACGGCGACGTTCCGAACCCGCCTGCGCCCGAAGGCAACAGCATTGTATTGTCGTCGATAACGGTGATGGCAGGAGCTGCAATCTGTTCGCCGAGCCGTCCCGCCAGAAAAGACGCATCGCGCCAAATGGCATCGCCAGAGGCCGCCTCGAAGACCGAGCCGATCAGCGAGCGCGCCACCTCCGGCGCAAAAATGATGGGAACCCGCTGCGTGGCCACCCGCCGCGCCCCCAGCCGGCGCAGGGTGCGCCGGGCGGCTTCCCTCCCCACAGACTCGGGCGATTCGAGGTGCGCGAAGCACCGCGCGCTCGACCACCAGCCGTCGCGCTGCATGGCGCCATGCTCGTCCTGTCCCAAAGGCGCAACCGAGACCCCGGCATAACTGGAACGGTAGCTGCCCGCAAAGCCGCGCGAGTTGGCCAGCGCCTTACGCCCGGAGGCCGCCTCGAAGCTGCCGCCGTCGGAGTTGGCGATGCGCGGATCTGCCGCCAGAGCCGCCGCCTCGGCCCGCCGCGCCCACTCTATGCGGTCGGAAATGGGAAGCGAGTACACATCCTCGTAGTAGAGGCGCAGATCGCCCTGTACTGCGCCAAATTCGGACATCTCAGGCAAGCCGGCAAAGGGATCCTCCTCGGTAACTTTCGCTAGGGCCAAAGCGCCCTCGACGAGCTGACGAATCCCTTCGGCGGTCAGATCGCTGGTGGAAGCGGAAGCTGATCGCGTACCCTGAAAAACCCGCAGGCCGAGGCCGCGAGAGCCGGAGTCTTTGAGGGTCTCGACCTCGCCCAAACGCACTTTGACAGAGAATTCGTCGCCTTCGCGGGCAACGGCTTCCGCGTCGCTGGCGCCTGCTTTCACGGCCAAACCGACCACATCGGCGGCAAGGGATTCAAGATCGAGAGAGGACAGACCGGGTTGGGGTGTGGTGAGGGGCATGGGTCAAAGCTATCAAAGATTGCGCCCTCGCGGGCAGCAGCGGTTTGTCGAGAGGCGCGAACCGAGGATCGGATTGCCGCCCGCCGTTCGCGGTTCAGCACGTTCCCGTATTCTATCCTTGAGGAAATTGTGCAATGACCCTGCTCGACGCTCCCGCCTTCGACGAGGCCCGCGAACGCCGCCGCCGCGCGATTCTGTTCGGTGCCGCGGGCTTGCTTTTCATGCTATTTGTGGGCTGGTGGCTGGCTGCTGGACGGCCGGTGGACTGGCCCTGGAACTGGAATCACCATCTGCGCGGGCGGATGGCGGTGAACGAGTTTTTGACGGCGGTGGAAAAGAACGACCTGTCTACGGCTTACGGCATCTGGATTCACGACGGGAAGTGGCAACAGCATCCGCCCAAGAGCGGCCCCTACACCTTCGATCGCTTCCGGGAGGACTGGAGCCCGGCCAGCACCGACAACGAGTACGGCGCGATCCATAGCCACAAGATTGCCGCCGCTCGGATGTACGGCAATGTCCTGCTGACGGCGGTTCTGATCAACGGACGCAAGAGCAAGGCGCTCAACCTGGATTACGACCCCAAGACGCAGACCCTGAACTTTTCGCCGCCGGACGTGGAAATCTATCTGGGGCCGTAGATGTTGCATGAGGGCGCGCCGGCCAATCTCTTTCGAGAGAATCTACACGATCCATCCCCCGCCCACCACTTCGTCGCCGTCGTAGAAGACGGCGGACTGGCCGGGGGTGACGGCGCGCTGCGGCTCGTCGAAAACCGCAACGACTTCGTCAACTTCCGCAGGCTCCAGCGTGGCCCAGGCCGACTCATGGCGATGGCGAATCTTGATCCTCACGCGCATCGCTTCGGTCAGCGCGGGAATGGCGATCCAATTCAGCCGCCGGGCGCGCAGGGTCGTCGTGGCCAGTTCCGCATCCGCGCCCACCACCACGCGATGGCTGGCCGGGTCGATCTGGAGCACATACAGCGGCGTGGGCGAACTGACGCCCAAGCCCTTGCGCTGGCCCACTGTGAAGTTGAAGATGCCCTCGTGGCGGCCCAGCACCTCGCCCGCGGAGTTCACCAGTTCGCCGGCGGTCTCCGGCAGCCGCTCCCCCTGTTCGTCGAGGTAGGCGGTGAGGAACTGCTTGTAGTCGCCGCCGGGGATGAAGCAAATCTCCTGCGAGTCGGGCTTTTCGGCCAGGGCGAGGCCGTGGCGGCGCGCAACCTCGCGCACCTCCGGCTTGGTCATGCGGCCCAGCGGGAAGAGGGTACGGGCAAGCTGCTCCTGCGTCAGCCCAAAGAGAAAATAGGTTTGATCCTTGGCCAGGTCGGCGGGCCGCTTGAGAATCCAGCGCCCGCGCCGCTCGTCGTACTCGTTCACAGCGTAGTGGCCGGTGGCGATGCTGTCGGCTCCAATGGAGCGGGCGGTCTGGAGCAACTGGTCGAACTTAAGATGGTTGTTGCAGAGCGAACAGGGGATCGGTGTGCGCCCGACCAGATACTCGTCCACAAAGGGCCGCACCACGTCGTCCTCAAACCGCTGCTGCTGGTTGACGACGTAATAGGGAATGCCCAGATGCTCGGCGACCCGGCGCGCGTCGTAGACATCGTCCAGTGAGCAGCAGCGCCCTGCCTTGGGCGCTTCCGGAATGCCGTGGCTGCCCGCCAGCCGCGCCTGGTCCCAAAGCTGGAGGGTCAGGCCGACGACGGAACAGCCGGCGCCGGAGACGCCGTTACCCCCACCGGAGGTGGCATGAGCGAGCATCGCCGCCACCGTCGAGGAGTCCACCCCTCCGGACATGGCGACGGCGATGGTTTCAGGCGTGATGGCAACCATATCTTCTTCATCTTAATCTTGATTAAGATACCCTGCGATGTTTTCAAGCTCCCTGGAGCATTTTCTATGCTTCATCGGCGGCCAGATAAAACAGTTCTGCGGCTTCCGGGTTTCCCGTTTCCACTTCTCGCACAGCCAGCACTCCAAGGTTGATGGTCGCAAGAGAAGCCGCATCCCGCGGCTGGCCGGCGGCTTGACCATAGAGAAATAGCAATTGGTTATGAATGGAAATAAAGGGCGGGAAATTAGGAACCTCCCGTTTCAACTCTCAATGGCTAGAACTCACTTTTCAAACAGGCGCATACGCTCCGCATTGGTCATCGTCAGCCTCCAATCTTGTGAAAGTTTTGGCTATCGCCTGGGAGGGAGAACATTTGGACGCCACCCCCCGGAGCCCGCTGAGGCGGATAACCTGGAACCCACGGAACAGTGGTCTCCTTTGCTGTCGACCTCAACACAAGAGTCCTTTTTGTCACCTTATACAACCCGGGTCTTACTACAGTCGTTTCGCCAAAGCCGCGACCATAAGTTGGTCAAAGTCGCCGCATTGCTCAAACACGTCCAGCGAGACTTGGTCGACCACCGCCCATTGTTGCGATCTTAGGTCAAAGACGTACATTTCCATTCCCGATTCGCCAAAGATCACCAGGTATTCGGCGTTGACCTGACGAATTTTGTTCGCATCGATCAATCCCTCGATGAATTCACCCTGGCGGTTGGCGTGGGGAACAGTAGAAGCGGCGAATACCAGCGTTCCGTTGAAGTCGATTCCATTCATCCGGCCGAGAAGCTCTTCATACGATTGCGGCACATTCATACGATATGCATTCCACAGATCGCCACGCAATTTATCCAGTTCGCTCGGACGGCATGGAGGTTGAATCCGTTGACCGCGATTCGCTTTTCTTTCGGCAATGGTGCCGAGAATTTTCTCTAGATCCGTCGTCATAACATTCCGTCTCCATTACTTTTTTGCCAACGGAGGATAAACGAAGCCACTGGGCACGGGGAATTGGACAGCTTTGCTCTGGCCTGGCCGCAAACCCAAGGTCTGTGATCGCTGGGCGTTGGTGATGGTTTTGTGATAGGGATCATTCTTGATCAGCACCAGATTTGAAAACCCGTTGTTGCCCCCATCATCCAGCGGCAATTTATGATGCACTTGCCAACCGTCCGGGACTTCTCCGTTTGCTATTTCGTTGTTGATCTCAGCATCCGAAAGGCCAGCCTTCTGCAGTTCCGCGATTTGACCCCGGTTGAATGACCTGGCGATCACCCATTCACCGATTTTTTAAATACTTCGCAAATTTTTCCTTAGCTCCTAGCTTAAATTCTACCGAAGCTTCACCCTTTGTATCAATAATAACTTTCTTGCGTGGTTCGAGTCTCTGAATGAACTCCCCGAACGACGAAGCCAGCTTGGTCACATTGGAATAATCAGCTTCCTCACCTTCGGAAGCTTCATTTTCGTGATCCCAAAAATACACGCTGCCATCGTTCAAACTTAGACAGATAAGATTTCCGCCGCCAGCCCCTGCAATCGCCAGGAAGTTTCCGGGCAGACGGCCATCGTATCTCCGATTCTCTGTTACAAGATCGTCATTAGGGGACTGCCCCACGCCGAAAAATTCTGTCACTGTAGTAGTGAATTCACCCTCAGAATATTGATTCGAATCCGGTTTAGCAACGTTGTACCTCTGCAGGAATGCCCAGTAGTCATCGGGGAAGTGAACGCTCAATGCAGATTGCAGCGCAAAGGCATCTGCAATATCGAGCGGGCCGTATTTGCTTCGGATGGTGACTGGCATTTCGACCTCCCTAATTCTTTGACCTTAACACTGATGCCCCACCCGTGTGAGGGAAGGTTGAGTGAACATCAGTTGGTATCAATTGCATTGTTTTCCCGTCCTGATGATGGTGCCAAGTGTAATCATCAGGTGTGGACTCGAATCCGGCAATCTCGTTAGCCAATTCATCATCCGGAGGAATTTTCCCTTTCATTCCTTGCACATGAACTGTGGTCTCTGCATAGGGCGCGAAATCAGGATATCCTTCTTTGCTATACTTAACCGGTCGCGATTGAAGATCGTAATATGTTGTAGAACCGTCAGGATTATGTGTTGTCTTTGAATGATCAATATACTTGTTGCTTTTACTTGGCATCCGATTTTTGCGCGTCTTAGGCGGTGCAGAGCTTATAGTGCTATTTTGTGCAGCAGGTGATGCGCCCTTTCCATATACAGACGCATTGGCCATGAACTGCCCCGCGACGCCGCTGGCAGCCAAGCCGGCCACGACCCCGCCCAGACCGGCTGATCCCGGCGAGGGCGTTCCGACTTCGCCGATGATGCAGGTTGGGGAACCCATCACGATGACGCCGCCGTGCGCGGTTTGGTCGCCCAATCTGGCGGCGGGCAGGAAGTTGATGAAGACACCTGTCGATCCCATGACGATCACGTCCGGCGGGCCGACGCAGGTGGCCATCGACGTTACTGTGGCCGCAGGGAGAAAGTCGATCAGAACTGTCGACGCGCCGGGAGGCAGGATCGGCCCCCCGACGTGCGGCACCGGGCCGTCGAACATCGGGCAGACGTGCATATCGGTGATTCGCGCGGCTGGGGGCAAAGGCTCTACCTACAACGGATATTACCACAGAGAAATTGGAGTTTTCTCTTGCCATTTTCCGAAGATAAATGCTCAGTTGCCGCAGAAAACGAAGTTATATCCTAGCCGAAACCGCAGGCAAAAGCTCCCGCAGGCGCTCGACCGCCTCCGGAACCACTTGCAATACACGGTCCACATCCTCGTCCGTGGCGGTTTTGAGCAAGCTGAAACGCAGGCTGGCGCGGGCACGGTTCTTGTCGAGGCCCATGGCCATCAGCACGTGGCTCGGCTCGGTGGCGCCGGAGTGGCAGGCCGAGCCGCCGGAGACTGCCACGCCCTTCAGATCGAGAGCGATCACCAGCGCCTCGCCCTCCAGGTTGTCGAACCAGATATTGGTCGTGTTGGCCACGCGGGGAACGGGCTGGTCTTCCAAAAAAGTAACCGCAGGTCCTTCGACTCGCTGCGCTCGCTCAGGATGACAATAAGATTGAGCGCCTCGCTGCGCTCGCTCAGGATGACAGTGAAATGCGGCATCCATCGTCTGCGCCTGCGCCCCATTCGCGCCGGTGCCGGGGATGCGCAAAATGCCTGTTTCCAGCCGGTCGCGCAGCGCCGCCAGCCGCTCGATGGTTCCATCTTCGAGCGCGCGCATCGCCAGTTCCGCCGCCTTGGCCAGCCCGACGATGCCGGGGACGTTTTCGGTTCCGGCGCGGCGTCTGCGCTCATGTCCTCCGCCCAACAGCAGCGGCTCAAGGGGCGTTCCGCGGCGAACGAACATCGCGCCGATGCCCTTCGGTCCGTAAATCTTATGAGCGCTGATGGAGAGCAGATGGCAACCGAAGCGGCGCACGTCCAACTCGACCTTCCCGGCGCCCTGCACCGCATCGATATGGAAGAATGCGCCGGCGGTGTGAGCAATCATGCCGATCTCAGCGACCGGCTGGATCACGCCGGTTTCGTTGTTGGCCAGCATCACGCTGACTAGCCGCGTCCGGGGGCGGAGGGCGCGCTGAATGTCGGCGGGGTCGATGAGGCCGCTGGGCTGAGGGGCGACCAGAGTCGTCTCTATGCCGAGGCCGGCAAGCCGAGGAACCGCTTTTAGGATCGCTTCGTGCTCGATGGCGGTGGTCACGAAGTGGTCGCCGGGGCGGAGCAGGCCGAAGAGCGCCGTATTGTCGCCCTCGGTGCCGCCGGAGTTGAAGACCACCTCGGCGGCGTGGCAGTGGAAAAATTCAGCCAGAGTCTCGCGGGCCTGATCCACGGCGGCGCGCGCCCGCTGTCCGTCGAGATGGATCGAGGAGGCGTTGCCGAAGTGCTCCGTCCAGTACGGGCGCATGGCCTCCATCGCCTCCGGGGCAAGAGGCGTGGTGGCATTGGCATCCGCATAAACCCGGCGCATGGTGCATCTCCCTGGTAACGATTGTACGGGCAACCGGGATCGTCGGCTCTCTGACGCTGTCTGCCGGGGCATTCTCTGTCAGTGGCGCGTTTACCGCATATTTCCCACATAGGGATCGACCTGGAAATCGGACCGTGCCCGAAAATATGTTCGCCGGGTGTGCGGGTTCTTGAGTGGCCTGCATTATCATCGTTAGGATGGCGACGTAACGCTAGCGAAGGCTAAACGCCTTCATCTGTAGCGGTTGAGTTCCGGTTCGGGTCATTGCCGGCGAGGCAGGATTTGCCCCGTGAGAGCACAAGTCGCTTAGGCCGTTGTCTACGTTCGGCGGCGCTGAGCACACAGAGAGGCACGATTGCAACCATCGGTTCGCACGACCAACCCATTCCCGGTTCCCGTAAAGCAGGATATGGCCCTGACGGATTTGTGGCTCATTGTCCGAAAGAGGCGGGTGCTTTTGGCCAGCATGGCTCTGGGGGTGGCGGCGCTGGTGGCGGGCTACGGGCTGTTCCGCGGGAAACAGTATACGGCGAGCGGCGAAATCGAGATCCAGCCGGGATCGGCCGCGGATCTGAAACAATCGATATCCTCTGTAATAAGCGCGGGATCGTTCAGTTCGCTGGATATCGTCATCGAGAGCGACGGCCGCATCATGTACAGCGAAAAACTGCTGATGACGGTCGCGCACACTTTGAAACTTCAGAAGGAGGAGGCGTTTCTCGGCGGCACGAAACTGTTGCACCGCAACCTGTACGATCCAGAAAATACCCGAATTCTGGACGATCCACAAAACCGCGATATGGTGCTGCGGATTCTGCGGCGGCATCTGGTTGTGGCGCGTGTGCCGCGCACGCAAATGATCACCATATCCTACACGAGCGCTTCGCCCCAGCTTTCGGCCAACATCGTCAACACACTTGAAAGCAAATTCATCGAAAACAACTATGCGGTCCACTCCAATGGCACCCAGCAGGTTACCGACTGGCTGAAGGGACAGATCGAGGATCTGCGCTCCATCGTGCAGCGATCGCAAGACAAGATGGTGGACCTTCAGAAGAAGCTGGGCATTTCGGCGCTCGATCCCAACCATAGCATGATTGTGCAGGAGATCGGCAACCTGGAAAGGAACGCGTCGAACGCGACCGAGCAGCGAGTTATCCTCGATGCGCGATACCGCATCCTGCAGTCCCTGCCGCCGGATCAGATTCAGGACATTTCCACGCCGCTAGGCAGCGACGGCGGTCAGCCGCTGCTTTCCAGCCTGCGTTCTCAGCGCGCTTCGGCGGTTGCCGAACTGGCCCGCGAGGAGCCGGTTTACGGGCCGAGTTATCCGCAGGTGAAGCAGTTGCAAGCGCAGAAACAGGCGCTGGACCGGGAGATAGAGAAGCAGCAGGAGCGAGTCGTCAATCAAGCGAAGGATGCCTCCAGCATCGCGCGGGAGAGCGAGGAAAAGGCGAAGTCGATTTTGGACGCCAGAATCGGCGAACTCTACGGACAGCGCGACGATCTGGTTCAGTATGAGTTGCTCTCCCAGGAATACGAATCGAACCGGCATATGTACGAGAGCATCCTGGCGCGGCTGCGCGAGGCCGCTGTGGATGCCGGACTGGATTCGGCCGACATCAGCGTGGTGGATTTGGCCTCGCTTCCGATCAAGCCGTCCAGCACGTCGCCCAAGATGCTGGGATTGATAGGGCTTTTTTTCGGCGCCTTCGGGGGCTTGGCGATCGCCTTTCTGCTGGAGAGACTGGACACGCGGATGCGCGATTCCAAGCACATTCAGGAACTCCTCGGCCTGCCGGCTCTAGCCATCGTTCCCGAATCGAAATGGAAGGCGAAGGATACCGAGACGGAGCCAAGTCCCGGTCCCGAGTTGCTGTGGGATGCGCGGTCCGCATTTTCCGAGTCAATTCGCATCTTCCGCACTTCGATGCAATTGTCGAGCGCCTCGCGTCAGTCCAGAGTTATCGCCGTAACCAGTTGTCAGCCGGGGGAAGGCAAGTCCACCGTTTCGACGAACCTTGCCGCGGCACTTGCCCAAGGCGGGAAAAGAGTGATCCTGGTGGATACGGATATGCGACGTCCGAGTATGTATTGGAGACTTGGGCTGAGCGTCAGGAAGGGGCTATCGGAGTATTTGACCGGAAGCGAATCGCTGAACGATGTAGTTCAGACTCACCGGGCGCTGCCCACCCTGGATTTGATTCCGTCCGGAGTTTCCCCTCCGCTGCCGGCCGATCTTCTTGCCTCCGATCCGATGAAGCAGTTGGTCCAAACGTTGCGCGCGCATTACGAGTATGTCATCTTCGATACGCCGCCGGCTTTGTCGGTCACCGATCCGCTGATTGTCTCGTCTCTGGCCGACGGACTGGTATTGGTGGTCCGCCAGGGGTTTTGCACACGCGCGATGCTGCTGCGCGCGGCGGAGATTTTTCGGGAAGTCGACGTCAAAGTATACGGTTTCGTCCTCAATGGCGTGGATGCCAGTTTGCCGGAGTATTACGGCTATCTCGGCTACTACTCCTACGAGTACAAGAGTTAGGCCAGGAAATGCGCGCGTCCGAGGAGTGGAGGTAACATGATGGGCGGTTCGCGGGGATCGACTCGCGGTCTATTGGCGGCGGCGTTGGCGCTGTGTTGCGGCGGCGGCGGCGCGCTCGCCCAGTATGCGGGGCCTGCTTTCGCTCCCTCTTCGGGCGCCGCCGGCGCGCCCCCATCCAAGGGCAAGGCGGAGGTGGCCGACGTCAGGATCATGCCGGGGGACGTGATCTCGATCTTTACCTACGGAGCCCCGGAACTTACTACGACCGCACCGACCTCTCCCGGCTCCATCGTTGCACCGGGCGCTCCCCAGCTTTATGGGATGAGAGTCAGTCCGAAGGGCGAGATTGCGCTGCCCTATCTGGGCGCGGTCAAGGTGGCCGGCATGACCCCCTCGGAGGCCGCGATCTATCTAAGCAACGCGCTGAAGGCCGGCGGCTTTCTGGTCGATCCGCAGGTCACCGTGCAGTTGGTGGACTCTCCGACTCGGGTCATTACCGTGGTAGGGGAGGTGCAAAGGCCGGCTCCGGTTTCGGCTCTCGGGGAGATTCGGTTGCTGGACGCAATCTCCGCCTGCGGAGGTTTCACCGCGTTGGCCAGCCACACGATCACCATTCGCAGGCCGGGAACCGATCCTATTGCGATCGAATTGGGCGTGGACCCCAAGACGACGAACGCGAGCGACATTCCGCTGATGGCCGGAGATACAGTGATCGTGCCCAGAGTGGGGAACGTCTTTGTGGTGGGGCAGGTCAAGACCCAATCGTCCTTGCCGCTTTCCGGCAACGCGCCGATCACCGTAATGCGCGCCATCGCCATGGTGGGCGGATTGAACTACGGCGCGGCGCTCTCGAAGGCCAGGATCATACGAACGACTGAAGGCAACCAGCACGTTGAAATCATGCTGGATTTGAAAAAGCTGATGAAAGGCAAACAACAGGATGTCGCGCTGATCTCGGATGACGTTCTGTATATTCCGTCCAACGCCTTCAAGGCATCGGTGGCCGCCGGTGGCGCAGGGGTTGCCGCCTCGCTGCTGGTGGGTACGCTTTACGCTGTTCCCAACCTCAAATAGGCGGGGCGCTGCCGAGGCCGGACGGACTCGTGGTTCGCGCGCTTCAAAGCGGCGCGGGAGCGGACATCCCGCGGACAAGGACAGAACCCGGCATGGACCTCAAGTCAAGCATCCCCACCGCCGCAATAGTCGGCGTCGTTACGCTGATGATTGTCGGCGAAATTTCTTCCGGGACCGGCTTGCCATTTGTGGCCATGATGGCGGGTACCGTGTTTTGCGTTGCAATCACTTACAATCTCCTGGGCGGGCTGGGCACCTTCGGCGGAATCCTCTTTGCGGCGTTCTCGCTGCGCACGATCGTCATCTCGCAATTCGGGAAGGTCGTTCTATTCGAGGCGGCCGACAAGAATATCGAGGCTCCGCAACTTACGATCGCCGTTTACCTGGTCTTCTATCTTTCCCTCATGCTGGGCGTTTTCACCTTCGGGAAACTTCGGTTCGACCTGCCGAAACCAGTGGGTTCCGCCACGCGCGCCCAAACGAATGTTCTTTACATACTATCGCTCGCAGTCGGCGCGATCGCGTCATTGGCCTTTCAAATCACTTCGGTCCTGGGCGCGGGGGGAACGGCGGACAGTTACGGTCAGGCGCGCAGCTTTGGGGTCGCCTTCTCGGCCTTGCTGCTCCTCGCCTTGGTCGTTGCAGTCGATAGCCGCATTCGCTACAGCGACGGGTCGCACAGCTTTGGGATCGCGGCTTCGATTCCGTGGTTTCTCGCTATGGTTTTCGGCTTCTTCGATACTTCTCGCGCCATGATCGCCGCGCCGACACTCGCTTACTTCGTTACTTGCTACGTTAGGGGATACCGCTTCAAAAGAAGGCACTATCTTGCCGGCGCGCTGGGGATGGTTCTATTCGTCTTCTTCGTCTCGCCATTCGAGATATACTCCCGCGGTTTTTTGGAGCATCTGACGTTTCGGGACAGAGCCTATGCAGCCATATATTTATTGCGCACGGTCCCGGATTTGCGGACTGTCGAACTTGCGACGCAACAGGCGGAAGAGTCGGGCGAGGGCCGGAGCGGATATTTCAGCCACGCTGGAACCTTTGTGCTCGGCCGGTTCTCCCTGATCTCCCCGGACAGCGCCCTTATCAACGCCTGCTCGGGAGGTTTCCACTACGGATGGACTACAATCGATATAGACATTTTGCACAATCTTCCCAGGCTCCTCTATAAGAACAAGCCGGAGAGCGATTCGTCCGCATATCTTGGGCGAGTGACGGGGATGAATCCGGATTGGATCGAGAACAGCGAGGCTTCATTTTCGCCCATCAGCGATATGTTCGGTGCATTCGGCTGGATGGGAGTTATCTCATTTTCCTTTTTTGCGTTTCCAGCGATGTTCATCATTTTTGAAAGCGTTTTCGACATGAGTCAGCCCTGGGGCACTGTGGCTCTTGGATTGCTCCTCCCGAATTTTGCCGAGGGAGGAGCGGGAAACCACCTGGTAAACATCGTGCGCGTCCCGGTTTATGTGGTTCTGCTCTCGCGTCTGCTGGGCGGAATTTCAGGGCTGCTGGCCACCAGGGGCGATCAGGAGTTTATCGTCTCGGCAATGCCCGATGAGAAAACGGCTATTTCATAGAATGGGATTGGACAGCGGAGATGAGACTCGCCTCAAAGTCGGATCGCATGGCAACAGTACGAAGGAGAATTGGCCGCATGGCATTCGTCAGCGCGCTTCGCCGCATCGTCCCGTTCCTGGCGGCGTTCGCGGCGTTGGCCGTCCTATGCGAGGCGGCGCTGCGGTTCGGATTGGGGCTGGGTGATCCTATCCTGATCGCGCCGGACGCGGCTTGCGGATACATCGTGAAACCGGACCAGAGCGCGATGAGGTTCTTTAGCCGCATCCACATCAACCGCTACGGGATGCGCTCCGAGGAAGTGGCGGCCGTTCGCCGGCCAGATGCTTTGCGACTTCTTTTTGTGGGCGATTCCATTACTTACGGCACCGCCCGCGTAGATCAGAGCCGGATATTCACGGAGATACTGCACCGCGATCTTCCTGCCATCGTTCATCGGCCGGTGGAAGTTCTGAACGCATCGGCAAACGCTTGGGCGCCCGACAACGAATTGTCTTACATTCGTTCCCGAGGCATCTTTCAATCCGACATTGTCTTCCTTGTCCTGAACGACGGCGATGTTACGCAACCGCGTTCGACGTTGGCCGATGTCGGCGACGATTTGCCGCAACGTCGTCCGGCCACGGCCATCGGCGAACTCTTTACGCGCTATCTTCGGCCGCGCATCTTCCATTCCGCGGCGCACAGAGACGCCGGCGATAGCATCGTTGCCAATGCGAACAGCACGATCCGCGCCAACCTTGCCGATCTGGATAGCATCGAAAAACTTGCGATTGGCGCCGGCGCTCGGTTTTCTATCGTATATGCGCCGTTCCGTCGAGACGTTCCAAAACAAAGCGCGAACGCGCAGTCGATTCTGCGGGCTTGGGCCAACGCTCATCGGGTGCCTCTGCTGGATATGACCTCCGTGGAGTTGCCCTATTCGTCCGGCGAGATCACCATGGATGGATTGCACTTCAACGCGAGGGGGCATTGGATTGTCGCTCAAGCGATCGAGCGGGCGTGGCCCACCGTTGCGGGGAATCCGGATTTAAGCGCGGCGAACCGTCCGCAGTGAATTGCGGCAGTTACATAGGTCGGTTGGGGGTGAGGGTAGCCGTGAAGGGGCAAACACAGAATCTTTCTTCGTTCAAGCTGCCGCAGGGCTTCCGCGGGCGTTCGGCTTGGTTCGTTCAATTCTGGTGGATAGCACGGGCGACGCTATTTTACCCTTCGCCGCAGGTTTTCTATGGCTGGCGTCGTTTTCTCTTGCGCCTTTTCGGAGCGCGGATTGGAAAAGGAGTGATCATCCGTCCTTCCGTAGAAGTCACTTATCCATGGAATCTGAGCATCGGCGACCATAGCTGGATTGGCGATAAAGTCACTCTTTATACGCTCGGCGAGATCGAGATCGGCGAAAACGCGGTAGTTTCACAACACTCTTACCTCTGCACAGGGAGCCACGACTATACGCTCCCCACGTTCGACATTTATGCCGTTCCGATCCGCATCGGGGACGAGGCATGGCTTTCAACCCGTGTGTTTCTTGGCCCCGGAGTGACGGTGGGCGCGGGCGCGGTAGTGGGCGCGGGCAGCGTGGCGCTCAAGGACGTGCCGGCCGGAATGGTTTGCGCGGGGAATCCTTTGCGGGTTCTGCGCCCACGGCCGACGCGGAACGGCAGTCGCGCGGAGATAGCATCGCGCATTGATGAAAATGAGAGGGAATGATGACAATGTTACTCGGAGACCTGAGAGAATCCGTTCTCGATGCCAACCTTGAGCTAAAGCGCCAGGGGCTTGTTCTCTATACCTTCGGCAATGTCAGCGGAATCGATCGGGATCGGGGACTGGTGGCGATCAAGCCTAGCGGTGTGCCCTACGATCGTCTGACGGCCGCGAATCTGGTAATAGTCGATCTGGAGGGCGCCATTGTCGAGGGTGCGCTGAATCCTTCCTCCGATGTGGCGACGCATTTGCTCCTCTACAGAGAGTTTCCTTCGATCGGCGGAGTGGCGCATACCCACTCGGAATTCGCAACCTCATGGGCGCAGGCCAGGATGGCTATCCCGTGTTTTGGAACCACTCATGCCGACTATTTTCGAGGAGACGTTCCCGCAACTCTGCCGCTCACGGACGAAGAGATTCAGAGCGCGTATGAATTGAACACAGGCAGAGCGATCGTCGCCCGCTTTTTGGATCTCGACCCTATTGCCACGCCGGGAGTCTTGGTGGCCGGACATGGGCCGTTTGCCTGGGGCGAGAACGCCGCCGCCGCCGCACACAATGCGGTTCTGCTAGAATACGTTGCGCGGCTGGCCTATCGCAGCCGCTCGATAAACCCGGCTGCGACCGAGGTCTCTAACGCTTTGCAACTTCGGCATTACGAACGGAAGCACGGTTCAAACGCTACTTACGGGCAGCGATAAGGAATCGTGACGTTGGGAGGATGGCCAATGCGAATACTTCAAGTGATCCACTCCATCGATGCTGACGATGGCGGCACGATCGAAGGAGTCAAGCAATATTGCAATATCTTTCGCGCGGCGGGGCATGAGGCGGATGTGGCATCCATGGACTCGCCCGAGTATGTCCGGAATTGCGCGTTTCCGGCCAAAGTCTTCGGACTTGGTCCCGGCAGAGGCATCTACGGCTATGCCCCGCGCGCCATTCCTTGGCTGAGGGAGAATCGTTCAAGTTATGACTTGGTTATCGTTGTCGGAATTTGGCAGTATTGTACGCTTGCTGTTTACCGCGCCCTTGCCGGCAGCGGAACTTCTTACGCCGTTTTCGTGCAGGGTATGCTCGATCCCTACTTCAAAAGGCGGTATCCGCTCAAGCACTTGAAGAAGGCAATTTACTGGCGTTTCATCCTGCAAAGAACCCTGCGGGATGCGAACGCTGTTTTCTTTACCTGCGAAGAGGAGAAGCTGCTGGCTCGGCAGTCTTTTTCCGGGTATCGCGCGCATGAGGTGGTAGTGCCCTTGGGCACGCGCGGTCCGGAGTGCGATACGGCGGCGGCGGCCGAAGAGTTTCTGGCTCGATTTCCGCATCTCCGCGGCAAACGATTGGCTCTCTGCCTGGGAAGAATTCATCCCAAGAAAGCGATCGATATTCTAATCGAGTCGTTTGCGCAAACTTTCGCTACCCACCCGGAATGGCATCTGGTTATTGCGGGCCCCGACCAAATCGGATGGCAGAATAATCTGGAGACGATTGCGGTCAAGTTGGGAGTGGCGGATCGGATCGCATGGACCGGAATGCTGAAAGACGCGCTCAAGTGGGGCGCATTCGCGACCTCGGAGATATTCGTCCTGCCTTCTCATCAGGAAAACTTCGGGATAGTCGTCGCGGAAGCCTTGGCCTGCGGACTGCCCGCGATCATCTCCGACAAGGTGAACATCTGGCGGGAGATCGAAAGCTACCAGGCGGGATTTGTAGGCGACGATACCGTAGCGGGCACCACGGCCTCACTCCGGCGCTGGTTGGCGCTCGGCGAGCAAGAAATAGCGGACGTGCGCCGCCGCGGAAGGAAGTGTTTCGACGAGCAGTTCAACATGGATGTCACAGGGAAGAGATTGATGGAAATTGTCGAGAGCCTTGCGCGGTCCAACCCGCGGACCGCTCCTTCTTCTCCGGCCGCCCTGCCCGCGGAAGAAAACTAAGCCGATGCTTCTTTGCGGGAGATCATGATCCAGCGAATCCTCAAGATGTTCGGCGCGTTGGGCGCGGGCATCGGCATCGCGCTTGTCACGCAGTTTCTTCTTCCGCCCGCCTTTCTGCATTGCTACGGAGTGAAGAAATATGGCGAATGGCTGGTGCTTGCCAGTGCGGTCAGCTATCTTGGCACCTTGAACTTCGGAATCACCACCTATGCGAGCAACCAACTGACCATACTGCGCAAGCGCGGAGAAATGGACAGGTACCGCGAATTGCAAGGCAGTACGCTTGCCCTCCTGCTTTGCATGATATGCATCGGGATGGCGATCGTTTCCGCCGCCATGTTTCTGCCGCTTAGCCGGTTGTTGCACTTGTCCACGGTCGGCGCGACGGGAACGCGCCTGGTCGTGTTTTTTTTCGGGCTTCAGGTGATGGCTCACATCCTCGGAGGTTATTACAACAATTTGTTCATGGTCTTGGACGAGACGCACCGAGGCACGAACTGGGCCAACGCCCGCTATCTTGCTCCGACGCTGGTGAGCCTACCCTTGGCGATGCTTGGAGTCCAGTTTTCCGGCATAGCCATCGGCCAGTTTGCGGCGGCGGCTGCAATTGCGATGCTTACCATATGCGATCTCAAGCGAAGGATGGGCGGTCTTCCGTTGGGGCTGGGGGGGTGGAACTGGACGACCGTGAAGAGCACTCTTGCCCCCAGCGGAATGTTCGCCATGATCTTCACGCAATCGTTCCTCGTCTATCAGGCTCCCATTATCCTCTTGCAGTGGATCGTGGGCCCCGAGTCGGTTGTGTTCTTCAGCATCTGTCGCACCGTTTTTTCCACGGCGCGCCAGGCGCTGCAGCCGCTTACAAGCGCCATAGCTCCGGAGATCACCTACAGCTTCGCGGATCGGGACATGAAGAAGCTGTTGAGCATCTTTCACTATTCGGAAAAGGTCGTCTTTGCCGGAATACCGGTAGCGAATCTGGGCGCATTTCTCTTTTCGCCCGTATTGCTCAATGTATGGCTGCGCCGGCCGCTGCTCTTCGATCCCTTCACTTATAGCTTGATGGCTCTCGTATCGGGGGCGATGAGCATGCGCGATCACAAGCAATATTTTCAATTTTCAACCAACACGCACAAGCGTCTTTCCATCATCGTCTTTTTCGGCAACGTGGCGATGTTAGTCGGCAGCGTACCGATGACGATCCGGTTTGGCCTTCACGGGTTTATGTTCACGTGGCTGATTTCGGAGCTGGCGCAGATGGGACTTATCTATCGCGAGAACAAGAAACTGTTCGATAACGATCCTTCAATCAGCATCGTGCCAGTGCTCAGGTTGGGGCTGGTCACGCTGGTGTCCTTGCCCATCTGCGCCGCCATGGTCATTTACGCCCGACAGCGCTCGTTGCTACTGGTGGGGGTGGTGGCGACACTGGGAATGCTGCTGTTGGTCGCCGAGTCCTATTTGGTATTCGGGCTCAAGGACGTATGGGATGAGTTCAGGCGCAGAACGCGGCGCGCCGCATAGGAAAACGATGGTTCCTTCTTTGTGATTGCGAGCGAGCAACTCGCGTGGCAGAAAGCCCCGGCGCGGCCAGATGCGTATGGTTGCGTGTACAAGGGGCAAGACGTCAATGGGCTAGCGGAAAGCCTGCGAACGACGCTCACCGATGAGCGTATATGGCAAGCGATGGGAGAGCGGAGCTTGCGCATCGTGGCAGGCAACAGTTCCGATCGGAATGTTTCCGGTCTACGGTAGCGTTGCAGTTTCCGGTGCATGGATTTCCGGCGGTGCCGACAAGATGAGGCAGGAGGTGCCGAAGGAACCTACGCGGGCGAGGCGGCGCGAGTTGGCCTCAGTCGGCCGCGTTTTCACGCATGGAACTTGCAGCGCGACTGGGATCGGCCTTGCCGCGTCTTGAGGAGTTGCCGGTCGTTTTTTGTTCATGGCGTATCTTGAGCATCCGTTCGCGATTGCAGCTGAAACAACGCCAGGGAAAGTAACCGAACAGAGGAAAGAACAAACGCCGTAGAATGCCATTTCGTCTTATACGGTGCAATTTCGAGCTTTTGCACTTCGGGCATTCCATATCGGTCCATTCCTAGGGAAAGTTGACGAGAGCTTGAAGCCTCGGATGTATTGTCGTGCAGAACCGCCTTGGGAACCGGAAGTCCAACACCAAAGACACAAGGCCGCCGACCAATTACAAATCATTATAACACTGAGATGAAGCCGCGGCGCCAATGAAGTATCTGAAAGTTTGGCGGGAATCGGAAACGAACTGACCGGTATCGGGACATTTCCAGCTTATTGCCGGCTCCGTTTGGCTTGCTTTTCGGCCGCGTCCAGGGCGCGGGCCTGGGCGTCGAGGCCGTGGGTGGGATCTTTGTGTAGAAACTTGCGCGAAATGTCAGGCCAGAACTCCTGAAAGATGGAGCCGATTCCGCCCTCCGCAGTCACGATAAAGCCGTTTGAGAAGGTCTGGCCGATATCGGAGTTGCTCTTTGGATAGTACAGGTTGGAGATCGCGCCCGAGGCGATATTTCCTCCTATATTCGAGTAGTTAGGCTCCCACTTGCCGGTGTTGTCGTGCTTGCAGACGACGTTGGTGGCAAGCGCATAGAGCAGTCGGTGGGTGACGGTTCCGTGCCCCAGGCGGAAGAAGCGCGGTTCCTGGTGTAGGATGGCGGGCAGAACCCCGTTGCCTATCATGGTGCCGTTGAACAGATCGAGATAGGCCGCTCCAGAGCGCTTTCCGTAGCCTTCAAGCCCCCATCCAAATCCAGGATCGTCGTCCAAAGCCTCGTGATAACCGGCGATCAGGAATGCGGCGCCGACGGTGACCGGATCGACCGAGGAGCGAAGGGCTAGGCGCATCTTCTGGCCTGCTGTCAGCGAGACGGCATCGGCGCGATAGGAGACGTTGAAGGAGGGCAGAATCCCTACGACGCGCTGCTTTTCCTGCTCCTTGATCTGCTCCTCGCCTTTTTCGTATTGGCTCTTCTCATGGGGCGGCGGCTGGGCTGAGGGTTGGGGACCGGAAGCGCCCTGAGCTGCGAGGTCCGGAGCCTGTGGAGGACTCTGCGCAGGGGGTTGCGCGCTCTGGTCTTTTCCCGCGGTGGGTGGCGGGCCGGCGGAGTCGGCGGAAGCGATCTCGAACGGCGGCGGCGGAGCATCGGGAAGTTGCGACCCAACGGCTGTGATGGTCCCGGAGCCGGATTCCCGCTGAAATGCGGATGCGGGCGATGCCGAAAAAGCAAGGCAAGCAGCGACAGGCACTGAAAAAAGACAAAAACCGAAGCGCATCCATCCACCAGACGTATGATTGGCATCCGCAGGGCGCTATTCGCTGGAAGGCGCGAATGGGCCGTGGGCTGTCTTTCCAGGGTAAACCACACCTACTCGGGCCAAACGTCCAAAATCGCGTTCAGGCTCCGCTGGGATCAACAATTCATCGCGGGTACACATTTCTTGCTTAGTTAGACGCAATTTCGCCCTGCCGAGAGACAGAAAAATCGCCCGGCGCGCTCGAACCCGCGCGATCCCTACTGAATCGCTTGCCGGCTCTTGATCTCTTTGAGCAGCAGCTCGACCTTGTCTTCGCTCTCCAGGGCCCGAAAGCGGTCTTCGAGCGTATCGGAAACCAGCACTTCGTTGGCCGCTGCGCTCTGGGCGGCTTTCAGATGGACTCGGCTCGTTAACCGGCCCAGTGGCTCCTGGCTGTTGCCGACGGCTTGCCGGGCCTCGGTGGCGCGGCCCACGACCCGTGCGCGGCGATGCTCGGCAACCAGCATCTCGCAGTGGGCGCGGGTCTCGTTCAGTTTTTGGGTCAGCTTGTGCAGGGCCTGACGCAGATTGTCGGCCTCGTGCTTCTGGTCCTCGGCCTGGGCGGCAAAGCCCGCGACCAACTGATCGTGGCTGAGGGCACGTTCGAGGGCGGCGCGGGCCAGATCGTCGTGGCCCTTCTGCACGGCCAACTCCGCCTTGCGCCGCCACTCGGCGGCCTGCTCGATATGCTCGGCGCGCTTCTTTCCCAGCAGATGCTCGTCGGCGATAGCGATGGCGACTTGCGTCTTCACCTGCATCAACTGATTCTCCATATCCAGCACGATCTGCTTGAGCAGGCTCTCGGGATTTTCGGCCTTTTCCACCAAGTCGTTCAGATTTGCGCGGAGCAGGGTACTTACTCTCTCCAGCAGTGCCATGACGTCCTCCGTCGGGTTTCAGTTCTCAGTTGTCACTTCTCGGTTCTCAGTTGTCGGTTGCCGGGACCAAGCACAACAAGTTACTGTGCCGGCTTCACAAAATACCCCGACACACGCCACTTCCCATCCTTGTCGAGCATTGGAGTGATTGTCTCGATGACCGGCCCCCTGCCTGCAAACTCAGTCTTGTACTGAAGGATGACGTACTCTCCCTTGGGCGCATTGGGGAGATCGGTTTGATACAGCGCCCCCAACAGCGTTCGACTGCCAGCGGATCCAAGCGGCGCGCGGGCTTGCTGAAGCGCCTGCTCCCAACCCGCCTTCGATACTTTCGATTTGAAGAACGTTGCAGCCTCTTGCCAGCTTTGTCCATAGTTGGCGGCGTCCACTAACGCCAACCATGATTGCGCAGACTGTTTCGCGGCTTCTTGCTTCGCTGTATGGACCTGCGCAAACGCAGGAGCGCACAGCAGCAGAGCCATTCCCAATAGTGCGGTCATACAAGCAGCTTTCTTCATGCTTTCCTCGCTTCCCCAAGACTTCCTCAGGGCTTAAAGCCCCGGTCCGCTGGGCTTGTTTTCGGCACGACTGAAGTCGTGCCCTGTTACAAAGACTGCCGCAAAGGAGTCTTTCCGTCCCTTGCTCGTTGAGGTTTCCGGTATCCCACCCTTGCCGCAGAAGAACGTCGCAAGGATGGGGTACGCAGTTGGTTGAAGCTCAGGGTGCCCCAGGTCCCAGAAGCGGGACCTGAGGCACCCGCATTACTTTCCGTCCGGCTTGCTTTCCGGCTCCGTCTTCTGCTTGATCGCCTTCACATTGGACATGAGCTGCTTGATGTCCATACCGCTCAACGCCTCGAACAACGCGGGAACCTGGGCGGCGATTTTGGTCATGTCGCCGGTAATCTTGTGCGCGCCGGCGGCGTCTTCATTGCCTGTTGACACGATAGTGATCTTGTCCACCTTGCTGAGCGGCTCGGCCATGGCGCGGACCACATCGGCCATGTTAGTGAGCAGCTTATCGACCACCGCGGCCTGGTTCCACTGCTGATAAGCCTCGGCCTTCACGTTCATCGCTTTTGCTTCCGCTTCGCCCTTCTGGAAGATGATGCTGGCCTCGGCCTCGCCTTGCGTTCGGATGGCGGCGGCGCGGCCCTCGGCTTCGGCGGTCAGGCGATTCTTCTCCGCGGCGGCCATGTTCTCGATGCGCTGGCGCTCGATCTCGGCACCCTTCAGCACGGTGGCGATGAGTTCCTTTTCGTGGCGCAGAATTTCCGCCTCCTGCACCTTGATCTGGCCCTCCTTTTCAACCTGTTGCACCTTCACCTGCTCGGCGGTCACCTGCTGGAGCATAATGTTGGTCTGCAACTCGTAGGCCTTGTCAGCCTGCGCTTGCTGGCGGCGGCTCTGTTCGGAGTACTCGGCCTTCTTGATCTCCAGGTCGCGCTGCGCCTCGGCCTGGCGCGTGGCCGAGGCGGTCTCGGCAATCACTCGATCCTGATCGGCCTTGGCCTTGTTCACCGCCGATTCGCGCAGCGCATTGGCCCGCTGGATTGCGGTGTCGCGCTCGGCCTCGGCGGTGGCCACGTCGGCATCGCGCTTGACGCGGGCCACATCCGGGCGACCCATATTCGAGATGTACTCGTTCTTGTCGCGGACCTCCTTGATGGTGAACGAGATCACCTCCAACCCCATCTTGCTGAGTTCCTCGGCGCAGGTGCCGCGCATCCGGTCGCCCACCATCTCCGGCTCCTTGACGATCTGCTCCACCGTCAACTGGCCGATGATGCCGCGCAAATGGCCTTCCATCACCAGGCGGATCAATCCCTCGCGCTCATCCGGCCCCTTGCTCAGGAACTGCTCTGCCGCGGTCATGATCGAGACCTGATCGCTGCGCACCTTGATCTGAGCCACCGCCTCGACGGTGACCGCCACCCCCTGCTTGGTATAAAGGTCCTGCTTGGGCGCCACGTCGAAGCTCATCAATTCCAGGCTCAACTGGCGGGCGTTCTCCACCATGGGAAAGATCACCGTGCCGTGGCCCTTGACCACCCGTGGGCCGCGGAATCCGTAGACAATCAAGGCCTCGTTGGGTCCGGCCTTGCGGTACATCTTGGCCAGTAGACCCAGGATGAAGATCAGCGCCAGTACGCCCAGTCCGACAATCAGAATGATTTCATTGGTCATTGCAATCCCGGTCCTTTCTTCCGGGAGGCGAGGGGTTGATGGTTTTTTCCAGTGGACAGAGGACAGGCTTGGATGCTTTCACTGTTCACTGTTTCGAGCCGGCGTTGCCGCCGCTCTTGGGAAATAGCTTGGCTAACAGTCCGAGCAGGAATATCCCCACCAGGATGGCCATATCGATGATGAGCACCGCAGTGTTTGTCATAACAAATCCTCGAAGATGAAGGTTCAAAGTTGCGAGATAGGGGTCAGTTTCCCATTGCTTGCGATCTGCGTGGCGAAGAACTACGGTTTTAGCCTGATCCCTGTCCTCTGATCCCTGATCCCTCTCCAATATCCGGCAAATCTTCCCAGCGCCGGACATAAGCAATCCCCTTTTCGTAGCGGACGACGAATACCTCTTCTTGTTTTTCAATCGGCAGGCCGTTTTCGGATCGCGCCGGGGATGAGCAGCGCGCCCCAAGTTGCTCGTAGACAATTTCTCCCGTTCCGCCCAGCCGAATGGGAGATGAAACCCGGCCCACTACCCCGGCGACTTCGGTCTCGTCGGCGGTCAACTCGCGATCGTGGGGCAGCAGCACCTTGACCAGAAAGAGGAAGACAATCGCTCCTCCCGCAAGACCGCATAGCGCGGCCAGCACCACGACAAGCCCGGCCACAAAGCCCCCGTAGCGCGTCAACAGGTATCCCGCCGCGCCAAACCAGCAGAGAAAAATCATCAGCGAGAAGCCGTTCCACCAGGGGATTGTCGTCGATCCTCGAGTGCCTCCATGACCGCCTCCTCTCGCAGCAGCGTGGCCTGCGTGGGGCAGATGGGATACGTGTCCCACGCTGGGCAGATGCGGCACGTGCCCGGCATGAGGAAGATGAATGTGTCCGCCAAAGTGTCCCATGCCGCCCAGAAGCGAAAACGCGCTCAGGAACAGGCCAACGAGAAAACAGACGAAATAAAAGGTCTCCCAACTCATCTTTGCGCTCCCTGTCTTCTGACTCCAGGCTTCGGCGCCTTTGTTTCTTGCGCTTTCGGTTCAAGTTTCGGCCGCAGCACCTCGGCGAGGCGAGGCGCCAGCCCCGGCGTCTCCAAGATTGCTTCCAGCAGCAGCATGCATTCCCGCGATCGCTCGTGCTGGGCCAGCTTCAGTAGAGCTTGCTTCAACTCCGGATCGCGGCGGAAGCGCTCGGCCCCGGAGACCAGCCAGAGATCGAGCTTGTCTTCGAGGTTGCGCAGTTCACTCTGCAACTCAGGCGAATAGCCCTGCGGGTCGTCCACCAGATAACCTGGATGGACCTTGAAGAACGAGGCCAGAATCTGCCGTGTGGTGTTGGTCAGGTGAGGCCGCGCGCCGCTTTCAATTTGTGAAAGATAGCTCTGGCTCAGCTTGGAGCCGGTCTCGGCCTCGATGGCCCGCACCAACTCCTGCTGGCTCATGGCGCGGTCCTGGCCGCGAAGACTGCCCTCGACCTCGCGGAGATAACGGATTTTTTCGCCCAACTTCATGGGTTATCTGCGGTGAAGCGGCCCTTCCGGCTGGACTCCATCGCAATATGCAATAACTATATCGCAATAAGCAATAAAAAACAAGATGTTTACGAAAATAATTTCGGCGGAAGGAATTTCCTCGGAATTTTGCGGGCGGGACCGAGTAGTGTGGCGTTTATACTCGTGCTCCGAGGAGGCCACTTCGATGCCCCACCCCAATCCGGTTGTCCACTTCGAAATTCTGGGTCGAGACAAGAAACTGCTGGAAGAGTTCTACAAGAGCGTCTTCCACTGGAAGATCAAGCCGGTCGAGGACTGGTACTCACTGGTGAAGCCCGGCACTGGCATCGAAGGCGGCATCGGCGCGCGGGAAGGGCACAACGGGCACGTTACGTTTTACGTTGCTGTTGCGGATGTGAGCGCGGCGCTAGCACTGATCGAAAGCAAGGGCGGGCAAAAAGCCTTCGGGCCGCAGCCGATTCTCAACGGCGGCATCATCGCCGGCTTCACCGATCCGGAGGGGCATCTGATAGGGCTGGTGCAGGAGCCTACCGGGAAATAGGTTAATTGGGCGGGAAAAGACCAATTGAGATTCCGCCTTCCGCCATGAGATAGACAAGAAGCGAAAGCCCTGTACCTCGATCAAGTTGTGCTGACCAAAGCCATGGATGGCTGCGGAGCATCGAAATCGGTCAGGCAAGGGGAGAGTTTCATTCAACTCGTCCCCACAAAACCATGCCCGCGGAAGCGTCCGCGG
>CAZMHC010000008.1:0-60949 GCA_964565955.1 uncultured Occallatibacter sp. | reverse complement strand
GGACGCGAAGGAATATAGCAACCCGGGTTCCTCCGGCCATTTAGAACTGCTGCTGCTATGCGACGGTCACGCGCTGTGAATCGCTTCGTTGCAATATGTTTTATGTCGGAAGCAGGACCGTGTTATCGCGCTTTCCGTTTGCCAACTAGCGAGTTCGCTTGGCGAGATCGGAGTTGCAAAGAGGATGTTTGCCTTTCATTTCCTGCCCCCGGAGGTTCCGGGCGAGGCGGAGAAAATCAGGGCAGCGCTCTCGTCGCAAGCCTTTCCCAGGCTCCTCTCCGGCGCGTACATAGCATTGATGAAATCGCCTGACACTACCGTGCCGGCAACACCTTGACGGTGCGCAACCAGGTTTCCATGCTCTGCGGCCAGGTCGTGACTGGGAGGGCGGTGACGCGCAATCCGTAGCCGTGCCCACCCTCGGCATATACGTGCAACTCCGCGGGCACCTTGACGTTCTTCAGCGCGAGATAGTAGGCGATCGCGTTCTCGATATGCACAGGATCGTCTTCGGCCTGCACTATAAATGAGGGCGGAGCGTTCGCGGAGGGACGGATCTCTGGATCGAGCGCGAAGTTGTTGTCTTCGACGGTCAGATAAGCTGGATAGACCAGAACGGCAAAGTCCGGCCGGCAACTGAGTTTGTCCGCGGCATCGATCGGGTCGTAGAGACGTTGCTCAAAGTGGGCGCCGATTGCGGCGGCAAGATGTCCGCCCGCCGAGAAGCCCAGTACACCGACCCGGTGGGGATCGATCCGCCACTCGGCCGAGTGAAGACGCACCAAGCCGAGGGCGCGTTGCGCGTCTTGCAACGCTGCCGCGGACCTGGGATAAGGTCCGGAGTCGGGGACGCGATATTTGAGCAGTACGCAGGCTACGCCAATAGAATTGAGCCACTCGCAAACCTCCTGGCCCTCGACATCGATGGCCAGAATGTTGTAACCCCCTCCCGGGAAAACAACCACAGCAGCGCCAGAGTTCCGCCCTTTGGGCGGGTAGAGCGTAAGGGTGGGCGTCGAAACGTTGGCTTCGACGACAATCGGCTGGCCCGCAACCAGACGATCCTCCCCAGTCAATGTTGCGGTTTCAGGAGGCGGATTGAGCTTGGCGCCAGGCGCCTCGCCGGGCCAGACCGGAACTGTAAGCCGGACCGGAGAAGCCGACCAAACGGCCTGCCGCACTTCAAGATTCCCGCAAAACAATGCCAGTGCCGCGAAAAGAAGAAGTTTCCTGCCTGTCATACATTTGCCCTCTACTTGGCAATCCGCTCCGGTCCGGCGATAGCTAGTGTCCTGAGTCCAAAATTCGTTCAACAAACAGATTGTCATCCTGAGCGAAGGTTGGCGCGTTCTTCGCGCCAAACGCAGTCGAAGGACCTGCGTTTTCAAAGCTGACTTATCCAACGAACTTCTGACTCACCACACTAGCGTCTAGCCGCCAAGATATATTTCTTTGCATCCATTTCAACGCTCAACTCGTGGCTAAAAGGGATCGGCGTCAATGGCCGGTCAGGAGAGAGAAAACGTCAGTAAGTCAATTTGAGTTCCAGTCCCTTGCCATCGTCCGGGATCAAAACGGATATGAGATGATGCTCCGAATCGAAGCCGGCCGAGACGGGGTTCGCGGCGTCGCCAGTCTCTCCCCGCCTTGATATGCTGGCCTCCTTAGGCGATTTTGTTTGTCCGTAGACCTCGATGGAGACGAGCTGCCACCACGGAATGAAGCTGCCTTGGCGCGGGGCCAGGGTTACCGTCAGTCCTTGAGGAGTTAGCTGGCAGGTTACGTCCACCCGCAGAAACTCGCCCTTCTGAAAGGCGTAGCTTATGCCGTCGTCCAAATAGAGACTGCCGCGGCAGTCTTGTCCGGGCTGGGTTGGAGGGTAGACGCGCAGAGTCAATGGCCCATCGGGCTTCTCATCCGTGCTTTGGACCAGAGGCTGCCGGGGTACGATGGCTCCGGAACGGACGAAGACCGGCAACGAGTCAACGGCGCCGTGAATCTGGACTTCAGGTTGGACAGCCTGTGCAATGACACTTTCCTCTTTGTTCACATAGCCGTGAATCAACGCGCCAGTCCAATAGTCGTACCAGCCGGTGGGCGGCAGCGCCACGGAGTAGTCGTCCAACTCGTCTGGATACGGGCTTTGCGCAACCAGCAGGTCGGGGCCTAGCAGGAAGCTGTTGCTGTCAGTCAGGTCGAGAGGCTGGCCGTCCGCGCCTCCCATCGGAAACTCCATGAAGATCGGCCGCATGATCGGCAACCCCGTCCTGCTCATCTCCTCGGCGGTCGTATAGATGTACGGCATCAATTTGTATCGCTCCTCGATGTAACGCCGGCGGATATTTACATCTTCCGGCGTGCCATTCTCCCATGGTTCCTGGGGGAGAGTGGCTTTGGAAGTATGATCGCGATCTATAGGATGGAAGGCGGCCGCTTCAATCCAGCGAGTAAGCAACTCCGGCTGCGGAGAACCGGCGAAGCCCCCCACGTCCGCGCCGCTCATGGCAAATCCGCTCAGTCCCAGGTTGAGCAGTTGCGGCGTGGTTTGGCGAAGGTGATTCCAGGTGCTCGAGTTGTCGCCGGTCCAGGTGGCCGCATATCGTTGCCCGCCGGCGAAGCTGGCGCGGGTGAGCACGAACGGCCTCCTGTCGGGATCGAGTTTGCGCAATCCCTCGTAAGTACCGCGGCTGTTCTGCATACCGTAGATATTGTGAATCTCAAGATGGCTGGCCGTGCGCTTGGCAAATCCAGGCTCATCGATTCGATGCACCGTATCGTCGGGCATGGTCTTTGAGGGGGACTGGAAAATGGACGGCTCGTTCATGTCGTTCCAGAACCCGGCAACGCCTTTGCTCACGAATTCCGCATAGAGTGTGCCCCACCACTCCCGCGAAGCCCGCTGCGTGAAGTCGGCAAATACGGCCTTGCCCGGCCACACAATGCCCACATAGGTCGAGCCGTCTGGATTCTTGATAAAGTGGTCGCCTGCCTTTCCCTCGTCGAATGGTTTGTAGCCGATGTCGGGCGCATCCGCAATGTGCAGGTCGGTAATCAATACTGTGTGCAGATGTTGGGCCCTCAGGTCCTGGATCATCCGGTCGAAGTGCGGAAAGCGCTCCGGGTCCACGGTGAAGGGCCGGTTTTTGATTTGGTAGTCGATGTCCATCCAGATCACATCTGCCGGGATACGCTCGCTCCGCAGCCGGTTGGCGATTCGCCGCACCTCCGTTTCCGGATAGTAGCTCCACCTCGACTGCTGGTAACCCAGCGACCAGATTGGCGGCAACGGCGTGGGACCGGTGAGCCAGGCCCATGTTTTTACCACCGCCTTAGGATCCGGTCCGTATAGGATGTAGTAATCGAGCGGACCGTTCTCCGAGCCAAAGGAGTAGCCGTCGCGATACTCTTTGTTGAAGTCGAAGCTGCTCCTCCACGTATTGTCCAGGAAAATCCCAGCCGCAATGCCTTTGCGGAAGGCGATAAAAAATGGAATCGACTTATAAATGGGGTCGGAGGATTCCTGCCAGGCATAGCCATCGGTGTTCCAGTCGACAAAGGCTTGATTGCGGCGGTCTAGTGGGCCGGGCTTGTCGCCGAGGCCGAAGTAATGCTCATCGGCTGGCGACTTGAAGTAAGCACGGAAGGCTCCTCCGTGATATTCGATGGGCCTGCCGGGAAGGTCTTCGATAACCGCGTGACCGTCGAGATCGGCGACGTTCAAGGCAAGCGGGTTCTTGTGGACGGAGACGCGCAGCTTGGCGGTTTTGAAGCCCACGGCGCCCGCGTCGGACTCCGGCGTCACCGTGACTGTGGAAGTGCGCGCGGCAGGCAGAACGGTCCAGGATGCGTCCTCCGGGAGATGCCCGGATTGCCCCACGCGCACTCGGAGAACATCGTCGCGCAATGCGGTTATCCGCATCACGGCCGCGCCGGAGCGAATTTCCAATCCATCGAGCATAGCCCGAAAAGCGGTGACGCGATCCAGCCGGACGAAGCTTGAGTCTTGCGCAGCCTCGGCTCTCGCATTCGGTTGCAACGTCGCGGCCAGAAGCAGAAAGCCAGTTACCACAAACCGAAAGCGAAGCATCGTATCCACTCAACACCTCAAGGCAGTTGGATTGTCGGTCCCAAAAAGATTGTCCCGCCCGACGGTCACGGGCAAGCGCGGCGCTTCCCGTCGGACGGCAAGATTCGAGTTCGTTGTCCCGGTCCACTTGCCGCGGTCATGGGCGATCCGCTTTCCAAGAAGACTTCATGGAGTCCGGCCCGAAAGACGGCGGCGTCTCCCCAGCATCGCGATTCGGCTCGCTCGCCAGGGTGAAGTCCACCTCGCTCGCATTTTGCAGCGCATCCCAATCGAGCCACCAATTTAACACAGGCTTGCCATCGATCGACAGATTTTTCACGTAAAGCTTATCGGGAGCGCCCGGAGCGGAGATCCGCAGCGTGTGAGAACCGAGCTTCAGCTCGGCTTGAGGGAAGACCGGAGTGCTTGTCGCAAGGCCGCCGACTCCGGGTATCTCCGGATAAAAGCCCAGGCTGGCAAAGACCACCCAGGACGAAGTCGCGCCCAGATCGTCGTTGCCGGGCTCGCCGTCCGGCGTCGGCATGAAGAGATCGTCGAGCGTCTTTCGGACGACCTCCTGCGTTCGCCACGGATGGCCCGACCAGTTGTAGGTCCATGGGTTGCCGAAGCTGGGTTCGTTGGCAATAAAGAAGTAGGGACCGCCGAACCACGTGCCGTAGTGACTGAAGTAGTCGTCCAGACGCACCCTGGCGGCTTCCCCTCCGCCAACAGCGGCAATCAGATCCTTCAGGTTATAAGGAACCATCCAGGTATATTGCGCCGCATTGCCTTCGACGAAACCGTCGATCTTTTCAGGTTTGAAATCGGGAAGAAACTCGCCGTCGCTGCCGCGGGCGCGAATGTACTTCGTCTCCGGGTCGAAGAGTTTGCGCCATTCGTCGGAGCGTTCGAGGTATCTGGCGGCGGTGGCGGTATCGCCGAGAGAGGCCGCAAACCGCGCGATCGCAAAGTCCGCGTTTTCGTCTTCGAGTGTGACTGAAGCGGCTCCATTGATCCGCCCCCCGTCGGCGATGTAGCCGCGAGAGAGAAACTCGGCAAGTCCAGGACGCTCGGGAAAGAGACGTATGTGCGTCCGCGGACTGTCGCCGCCGCGCAGCATCGCTTGCAGCGCCGCGTGGGTGTCGAAATCGCGCGCGCCGAACGCATAAATGCTTGCCAGAATGCCGTCAGCCGGATCGCCAACCATGCAACTGCTTTCGTCGTTGGCGACAGGCCAAATGGGCAGACCGCCGCCCTGTTCCGCATCGTTGACCAGAGACTGCGCAATGTCGCTGGCGACCTTGGGCATCAGCATCGCAATCAGCTGAACCTGACTTCGGTAGATGTCCCACTCCGAAAAGTTAGCGTACTGACTGCGGCCGCGCAGGGTGCGAATCTTTCCGTCGAAGCCGATATACTCGCCGTTCACGTCGTTGAAGACAGTAGGGTGCAAGAAAGAATGATAGAGCGCGGTATAAAAAGTCTTGCGCCGCGCTTCAACGCCGCCATTGACAACGACGTGCGCGAGAGTTTCATTCCATGCGGCGCGAGCGTCTGTGCGCACCCGCGCGAAATCCCAGCCTGGGATTTCCTTTGCGAGGTTCATTGCGGCGTTTGCGACGCTTACAAAGGATAGGCCAACCTTGAGGTGGAGCGCCTTCATGCCCCGTCCGAATGCCAGATACCCGCCCGTACGGGGACCGACAGCGGAGCCAACGCCCGGATTGACCCTCATCTCGTCGAATGTGCCGGAGGACTGCGGCGGCTCTTCCGTCTCGATGACAAAATAAACGCGATACCGGTTATCGAGTCCGCAGAATCCGCCACTGGCGACAGACCCTGTTACACTGCGACCTCCGATGTCGATTTGCGCATCGTAGACATGGGTGAGATTGCGGCTTAGATCGATGAGCAGCGTATGGGGATCGGCCCCATCCGGATAGTCGATCTCCGCGATGCCGGAATGCACTTGGGCGGCGATCTGGACAGTTATGCCGGAATCCAATTTGACGGAGTAATAGCCCGGCTGAGCGACCTCGTCGCTGTGCTTGTATGTGGAACTGTAGGGGGTGGATCGCACTGGAGGGGGCTCGCGGGGCAGACCGAGAATGGGCATCAGAGGCACATCGCCGTATATGCCGCAACCGGTTCCGCTTATGTGCGTGAGGCTGAATCCGCGCGTGACGGTTTTTTCGTAGAAGTAGAAAGGCCCCTCATCGGGATCGGGGCTCCAGTAGAGCATTCCGAAGGGCCGAGTCGCTCCCGGAACCGTGTGTCCACTGTCCTTTTGAGAGTTGGTCTCCGTGCCAATGAACGGGTCGACATAGGAGGCGAGATCCGTTTGCGCATTGGCCACGCCGCAGATCGCAAGCAAGAAGACAGTTGGTAAGGTTTTCAACGAGTGCTCCTGACTGAAAGCCCCTTCAGTCGGCGCCAACCGCGCGCCTCCGTCCAAATGAGCTTCGGCAATCGAGGTGACAGGCATGGCCTGTGCGGATCGTCCTTAAGAACGCGAACAAAACGCCCTCGCAGTGTGAGGCTTTCGGTTGGCGTCGTTCTCCATCGGAGCTGAATTGATGCTACCAAGAGCACTTAGTCCGCTCCGCGCGGGCGTGTCGCGGATCGCTCTTGATGAAACCGGGGCGCTTGAATTCCTTCTCGGCGTTTGCGGCCACCGCGAAGTACGCGAGCCAGGGGACGGATTGCCGCCCTTGCTCCCTTCCCCCATCCCAACCGGGAAACTGACGAGGGCTGAGATCGGCAAACCGATCGGAAGCGTCCACCTCATCTTGACCGCGGTTGGGACCGCGACGATAATGTACGTTTTAGCTTGAAATACCGAAGCTGTCAAGGACAAAGAAACCAAAGGCTCCACGGAGCTATGGCAGGCCGGAAGTTCGGTGCGAGGGGATGACTCCGCAATGCTCCTCTCGATCCCATTGAACTGAACGAAATCCGCGCTATGAGGAGACGAAGACACGATGAAATTTTTGCTGTGGTGCATTCTGCTGGTCTTGTGCTGGCCACTGGCATTGGTCGCCCTGGCGCTTTATCCGTTGGTATGGCTGGCGCTGCTGCCGTTTCGCGTGGCCGGAATCGCGGTGGGTGGCGCGCTGGAACTGGTACGCGAGATCGTCCTTCTTCCCGCGCGGGTCGTCCGCGCCATTTGATGGGCCGCCCGTTTCTCCACAGCTCGCCGGCGAACGGCGGTCGCGGGCAAACGGTGTAGTTTGGAAGCATTCGTTCAGCGAGTCGATTCCAGATCCAGAAAGGCAATTGCCCAGAAGATGGACGGCGAGAATCCGAGCGGTTGCCGGATACCGCCGATTTTGGCGCCCCCGGCTATGAAGCGCTGGTTGAGGGACGGATTACGGCGGCGATACGGGCGGTTTCATTCCGGATATGCCGCGCCTATCGCAACTCCGAGAATTTCCATCGGCTGCGCCCGGACCGCGCGAATCATGCTACTATCGGCTCAATCTTTGGCGGTGAGGATGAGAACGGATAGAATCTCGCGCCGAACCGCGAGTGGGCGCGGCAAAGTTCGTCGGATGGGGCGCGGCCTGTGGATTTGCGGATTGGCGGCGGCCCTCTGGCTTGCGCGGCTTGAGGGCCAGGACGACCAACTCAATAAGGTACACGTGCCGCCGCCCACCTCCACCGCGCCGCCGAGTGGCTCCGCCGGGGCGCCGACGGGAGCCGAGGCGCCAGCCGCGACCGGACCGGATGCGCTGAAGGCTAGGCCCGGCGCGCTCATCAAGATGAACGTCGATATGGTTCTGGTGCCGGTGACGGTGACCGATCCCATGAACCGGCTGGTCACCGGCCTGGAACAGGAAGACTTTCAGATATTCGAGAACAACGGGCAGCAGCAGATTCGCAGCTTCTCCAGCGAGGACGCGCCCATCTCGATCGGCATCGTCTTCGATCTCTCCGGGTCGATGAGTTCCAAGCTGGTCCGCGCCCGCTCGTCGATTCTGCAATTCATAAAGACGGCCAACCCGCAGGATGAGTTCTTCGTGATCGGCTTCAACGACCGCCCGGAATTGATCGAGAACTTCACCAGTTCGGTCGAAGACATCCAGGCGCGGCTGGCCACAGTGCAGAGCGGGCATCGCACGGCGCTGCTTGACGCCATCTACTATGGGATCGCCAAGATGAAGGAGGCGCGGCACGAGCGCAAGGCGCTGCTGGTGGTCTCCGACGGGGGCGACAACAACTCCCGCTACACCGAGGGCGAACTGCGCGCGCAGGTGCGCGAGGCCGATGTGCAGATTTATTCGATCGGCATCTTCGACCCGTACGCCGCCACCCCGGAGGAGCGAAGCGGCCCGCAACTGCTGAACGATCTGAGCGAGGAGACAGGGGGAAGGCTCTTCCGCGTGGACGATGTGGCGGAGATGGGCGACATTGCCGAGAAGATTTCGACCGAGTTGCGCAACCAATATGTGATCGGCTACAAGCCCAAGAACCTGGCCCGCGACGGCAAGTGGCGTAAAGTGAAAGTGAAGGTGAATCCGCCGCAGGGATTGCCTCCGCTCACCGTTCATGCCCGCACCGGTTACTATGCGCCACTGCAATAACGCGATTCTCGCGGCTCTTTTCGTTCTTTTGTCCGCGCCGGCGCATCCGCTGAGGGCGCAACAGGCGCAGTCCTCGGCTCCGGCCTCGTCTTCAGGCCCATCTCTCGCGGTGGACCGCGACCCGGTGCGCTCTCCGGACGCGGAGCCGCCGGCAACCGCCAACCCAGTGCGCAAACAGGGAGCGGGATATACCCTCTATGCCGATGTGGAAGAGGTGGCGCTGAACGCGACGGTGCTGGACGGGAACACGCTGGTTCCCGACCTCAAGAAGGATGACTTTCAGGTCTTCGAGGACGGAGTGAAGCAGACCATCGTCAGCTTCCAGCATACGGACGTTCCGGTCTCCATCGCGATGGTGGTGGACAACTCCGGCTCCATGAGCGCCAAGCGCCCGTCGGTGAACAAGAGCGCACTTGATCTGATTGAGGCGTCGAACCCGCAGGACGAGGCCTTTGTGGTGAACTTCTCCGACGAGGCCTTCATCGACCAGGAGTTTACCTCGGATGTGGGCAAGTTGCGCGATGGACTGGCGCACCTCGAATCGCGCGGCGGCACGGCGCTCTACGATGCGGTGGTGGCCTCGGCGGACAAACTGGTGGCGGACTCCAAGCGCCCCAAGCAGGTTCTGATCCTCATCACCGACGGCGAGGACAACTCCTCGACGCTGGACCTGGAGCAGACCATCCGCCGCGTTCAGCAGCTCTCCGGGCCGGTAATCTACTCGATCGGCTTGCTGTTCGGCGACGAGATGAGCCGCTCCGAGGTGCGCCACGCGCGGCGAGCGCTGGAGATGCTCTCCACCGAGACGGGAGGCATGGCGTTTTTCCCAAAAAACATCGAACAGATCGATCAGATTGCCGCCGAGGTGGCGCGAGACATCCGCAACCAGTACACGCTGGTATACCGCTCGACCAAGCCGACCACCGAGCCGGGTTTTCGGCGGGTGCTGGTGACGGCCCAAGCCGAGGGACGGGGCAAGCTGAACGTGCGCACCCGCACGGGATACTTTCCGGTGGCGCGGGTTGGGAAAGCGTCCGCCAAGCCGACGGAATAGTTGGGGATTTGCCAAGGCGGCGAAGAATCCGCGTGAGCTATTCCCAGCAAGTATCCCCCGGCAGAGCCGGGGGCCTGACTATGTGAGCCGCTCTAAGACTACAGTTGTAGATTGCGAGATCGGAGGGAGCAGAGGCCTTCAGGCCTCTGAAATTGATACCAAAATGTTGGGCCTTTAGGCCCGGGCCTTTGCCAATCTCAGCCGAAATCCAGATATACAACTGTAGTACTAGGGCCTGTCAACACTGCCTCGGGCGGTGGCGTTGCGACCCCGGATTTCCACCCCAGTGACGAAGACCTGTCACTGGGGACCCCGGATTTCCACCCCAGTGACGAAGACCTGTCACTGGGGACCCCGGATTTTTGCCGCAACCCGAAGGGACGGGGCCAATTTCCCCCATTTCTTCCTTGCTCGTCGCTTCAGTAACCGGCTACAGCGCGCTCCTCGCGCTTCGAAACGAGAAGAATTGTCTCCCGTCGCCACCGCCCGAGGCAGTGTTGACAGGCCCTAGCGATTGGGACGAAAAGGTCGTTGCGCAATAGGCAAAGATGTTGCAATGGCAGGAACGAACCGTTATTCTCACCGCAACCGCACATAGAGCTGGACGGCGACTGGCCGGTTGCGGCAATGCTCCATCGTGCTACAATTATCAAATACGTGCTACAGCCACGTGGATAAATCCGCGATCGCAGAGTCTTATCCAAAGGATCGCGCCTTATCTAAAGGATATCGATGGCTTCTCTGCTGCGGACTCTGTTCGACGACGAACCCGGCGGGACCAAAATCAGGATCGCCGCTGTCTATGCCCTCTTGCTGCTCTTCAATCTGGCGGCGTGGTGTTGGGCCTTGACCGCTTTTCATCGCTTTCCGGTACTACTGGGCACGGCCTTTCTCGCTTACAGTTTCGGACTGCGTCACGCCGTCGACGCCGACCATATTGCGGCCATCGACAACGTCACGCGCAAGTTGATGCAAGAGGGAAAGCAGCCGGTCGCCGTCGGCCTCATGTTCTCGCTGGGCCATTCCACGGTCGTCGTGGTGGGCGCCATCGCCATCGCCGCCACCGCTCTCGCCCTGCAGCATCGCATCGATGGAGTCAGAGAGATAGGCGGGCTGATCGGCACTCTGGTCTCCACCCTCTTTCTTTTTGCCATTGCCATTGTGAATTTGACGGTGCTGCTCTCGGTATCCCGCACCTTCCTGCGGGTCCGGCGCGGTGAGCCGTATATAGAGGAAAACCTGAACCTGCTGCTTGGCAATCGCGGCTTTCTTTCCCGCTTCTTCCGCCCCCTCTTTGCCATGATCAGGCGGAGCTGGCATATGTATCCGCTCGGCTTCCTCTTCGGACTGGGATTCGATACCGCCACCGAGATCGGCCTGCTCGGCATCTCCGCCGCCGAAGCCTCCAAGGGACTCTCGTTCTCGTCGATCCTGGTCTTCCCCATTCTCTTCGCCGCCGGTATGTCGCTCATCGATGCCACCGACAATATCCTGATGCTGGGCGCCTACGGCTGGGCCTTCGTCAAGCCCATCCGCAAGTTGTATTACAACATCACCATTACCTCCGTCTCTGTCCTGGTCGCCTTCGCCGTCGGCGGCATCGAGGCGCTGGGGCTGTTGGCCGGCCAATTCCACCTTCGCGGCGGCTTCTGGGGCCTGGTAGGCAAACTCAACGATAACTTCGGCCTGCTCGGCTACTGCATCGTTGCGCTCTTCGCCGTAAGCTGGATATTGTCCATCGCCATCTATAAATGGAGCCGCTTCGACGATCTCGAATTCGGCGACTGATCCCCCGCCCCAGATTTTTCCGCCAACGGTTTCCCCCCGGACGAAAATCTGTAAAGATAGAACTGCTATGACTGTTTCCACACCTTCTCAAGTCTTCGCCGACCGCATCGGTCGGATCGAGGTTTCCGCCACCATGGCCGTGGCCGCGGAAGCCGCCAAACTGCGCGCCCAGGGCGCCAACCTCGTCGATTTCGGCGCCGGCGAGCCGCATTTTCCCACCCCCCGACACATCAAGGACGCCGCCATTGCCGCCATCGACGCCAACTTCACCCGCTACACCGTCGTCCCCGGCATCCCCGAACTGCGCAAGGCCATCGTCGAGCGCCACGCCTGCGACTTCGCCTCCGACTACTCCATCGACGAAGCCGTCTTCACCACCGGCGGCAAGCTCGCCCTCTTCAACGCCATCCAAATCCTCGTCGATCATGGCGACGAAGTCATCCTACCCGTTCCCTACTGGGTCTCCTTCAAGGACATCGTTCAGTACGCCGGCGGTAAGGTCGTCTTCCTCGAAACCGACGAGGCCCAGAGCTTTCGCATCACCGCCGAGGCCATCGAGAAGGCCATCACCCCCAAGACCAAGGCCATCATCCTCAACTCGCCCTCCAACCCCGCCGGCTCCGTGGTCAGCGCCGAGGACTTGGAGCGCATCGTCCACCTCGCCCATGAGCGCGGCATCTATCTCCTCCTCGACGAGTGCTACGTCTATCTCAACTACTCCGGCAAGCCCGTCTCCGGCGGCTCCTTCAGTTGGGCCAAGGAGCACATCGTCATCCTCGGTTCGCTCTCCAAGACTTATGCCATGACCGGATGGCGCGCCGGCTTCGCCCTTGCCTCCAAAGCCGTCGCCGCCAATCTCAGCAAGCTCCAGTCGCAATCCACCTCCAACGCGACCAGCTTCGTTCAGAAAGCGGCAATCGCCGCCCTCGCCGGCTCCCAAGAGTGCGTCGCCGAGTTCCGCGCCGAGTTCATCGATCTGCGCAACTATATGCTCTCCAAGCTAGCCGAGATTCCCGGCCTGACCTGCGTCAAGCCCGAAGGCGCCTTCTACGTCTACCCCAACCTCAGCGCCTACATAGGCAAGGGCGGCATCGAAACCGCCACCGAGCTGGCCACCCGCCTGCTCCACGAGGCCCACGTAGTTACCGTCCCCGGCGAGGCCTTCGGCACCGCCCACCACATCCGCATCTCCTACCCCGTCACCAAGCAGAACATCGACGAGGGCATACGCCGCATGAAGGAGTTCCTCGTCAAGCTGGCGTAACTTTCAGCGGCAGGTCAGTCCCCGGCCTGCCGCGCGCCCCCGCCAATTTGCCATCCCCGCGCAGCGGGGGCTAACCCGCGGCCCTTGGCGCGTTTCTAACGGCAAATCGACGATAAATATATGCCTGCGAGATACATAGTTGCGGATACCATTGCCCGCATTGGGCTTTAACGTTCTGAATGCAGGCCAAGAATAGGAACGCCTTCAGGACCCGATTCATCTGATCTGGGGCAAATACAACCGTTGAGAAAAAGCAATTGTTATTCACAGAAAATAATTGAAGGATTCCTCGACTAAACTACGGTATTGTATGATGGATACCCGATATACCCAATCGGGCAGTTCCCAAGGCGCAATTCCCCCGCACACAACGACAAACAAGCCCGAAACTCGCAAGGAGAGTCTCAAGATGAACTTCATTTCCTTCAATTTGATGTTTTCGCATTTCCTTCCCCCACCATCCGCAAGCTCCATCCTTACCTCAACTTACCCATCTAGCCGTCCTGTCAGGCGGCACCGCTGGATCGCGCTCTGCCTCATGCTGGCGTTGGCTCTCTGCGTTGCCTCGACCGCCAATGCCCAAACCACCGCCGCCAACGAATGGACCTGGGTGGGCGGGAGCAGCACGATCCCCACCAATGGTCAGATTCCCGGAGTCTACGGGACGTTGGGTGTGCCAGCCACCGGAAACATCCCCGGAGGACGCTATGGCGCTGTAGGCTGGGCCGACAAGAGCGGCAATCTCTGGCTCTTTGGCGGCGAAGGCTTCGATGTCAACGATTATGGCGAGATTCTCAATGACTTTTGGGAGTTCAATCCTTCCTCAAACGAATGGGCCTGGATGGGCGGAAGCAGCACGGTTGGAAGCCTCGGTGGCAATCCCGGCGTCTGGAGCCCGTTGGGTGTGCCAGCCGCAGGAAACATTCCCGGAAGCCGCTGGGGCGTTGTGAGCTGGACCGACAAGAGCGGCAATTTCTGGCTCTTTGGGGGCAACGGCTTCGATGGCAGCTACGATAGTCTCGACTATCCCGGCGATCTCAACGACCTTTGGGAGTTCAATCCTTCCACCAAAGAATGGGCATGGATGGGCGGAAGCGCCACGGCACCCAATTGTGTTCGCGGTTCTGAATATTGCCTCCGGGCACCAGGAGTCTACGGTACGCCGGGTGTGCCAGCCGCAGGTAACATCCCTGGATCGCGCGATTCCGCTGTAAGCTGGACCGACAGGAGCGGCAATCTCTGGCTCTTTGGCGGCGAAGGCTACGATGTCAACGGCAATTACGGCTATCTCAACGACCTTTGGGAGTTCAATCCTTCGCTTGGCACGTATGGCGAGTGGGCGTGGATGGGGGGAAGCAGCACGATTCCCTGCACTACCCTCGCTGATATAACTACCTGCTCCGGCAATCCGGGTATTTATGGCACATTGGGTTTAGCTGTCCCCAGAAACATCCCGGGATCTCGCGCGGGGGCAAATAGTTGGACGGACCAGAACAGCAATCTCTGGCTGTTTGGCGGCGAAGGCTATGATGCCAGCGGCAATGAGAGTAACAACGGCAATGCGGCCGACCTCAACGATGTTTGGGAGTTCATTCCGTCCCTTAATGCATGGGCATGGATGGGCGGCAGCAACAGCGTCAGTCGGCCTGGAGTCTACGGCACGTTGGGTGTGCCAGCCGTCGGAAACATTCCTGGAAGTGGCGATAACGGTGCGAACTGGACGGACCAGAGCGGTAATTTCTGGCTCTTTGGGGCCGGACCTGACTATCTTTGGGAGTTCATTCAAGACATTAATCCGTCCTTTAATGCATGGGCGTGGATGGGCGGAAACAGCGTAATGAACTGCTCTGTCCAAGATGGTTACAACTTTTGTAACCAGCCCGGAGTCTACGGCACGTTGGGTGTGCCTGCTGCCGGAAATACCCCAGGAGGACGCGGTGGCGCTGTAAGTTGGACCGACAACAGCGGTAATTTATGGTTATTTGGGGGCGTTTTTGACTCTTCCATCAACACGATAGCTTATCTCAACGACCTGTGGGTCTATCAGCCCAGCGCGCCGCTTGTCCCGACCACAACGACTGTCGCTTCTTCGCTGAACCCATCTGTCTGGGGACAATCGGTGACTTTTACGGCAACCGTCGCTTCCAGCGCTGGCGTTCCCCCGGATGGAGAATTGGTGACTTTCTTCGTTGACGGCGGGCAATATGGCAGCTCTTCTTCCTCGCTGAGCGGCGGCAAAGCCACCTTCATCCCTTCCAACCCTATCCCGGCGGGTACACATACGATCACCGCGACCTATTCGGGCTATTCCAACTTTGCATCGAGCCAGGGGGGGGTGAGCCAGACGGTCGGCCCATTGCCAACCGCCACAATTCTTACGACATCGCCGAATCCTTCGACTGTCGGGCAGCCTGTCACCCTTACCGCGACCGTAACGATTTCAGGTGGAGATGCGCCCAACGGCGGTACGGTGACCTTCGTTGCGGGGAGCGCGACACTGGGGTCCGTCCCGCTTGGAGAACCCTTTACAACCACTGCCCTGCCGGTCGGCATTAACTCGATCTTCGCGCAATTCGCGCCAATCGTCACTCCCGGCAGTGAGCCAAGCGGTCCAAGCTTTGCCGGCAGTACCTCGAATCCGGTGAGCCAAGCGGTCGTATCCAGCCTGATACCGACCGCCACAATTCTGACGACATCACCCAACCCTTCGACTATCGGACAGCCAGTTACCCTCTCCGCGACCGTATCGAGTTCCCTCGGAGGCGCGGCCCCCGCCGGCATTGTGACCTTCGTTGCGAGCACGACGCTGGGAGGAAGTACGACACTGGGAACCGCCATTTTTGAAGGCGGCACCGGACCGACCAACTGGACAACCGCTGCCCTGCCGGCTGGCATCAACTCGATCGTCGCGGAATTCGCCCCAAGCGGTCTCTCACAAGGCTTTGCCGGCAGTGCCTCGAACGCGGTGAGCCAGATGGTGAACGCCGCTCCCACCCCCATCGCTCCCTATCTCCAGGTGAACGGCGCGGCATGGCAGGCCGCCAGCACTGCGACCGTGGCCTTTGGTGCCACCGTCAACCTCGGTCCCTGGCCCATCGCGGCGGGCTGGAGTTGGACAGGGCCCAACGGTTTCACCTCCACCGCGCGTGAGATCGACGCAATTCCGTTGAGCCTGGGCGTCAATGACTTCACCGCGACATACACCAATGCCGACGGAGGAATTAGCACCCAATCGTTTGTCGTCACAGTAACCGCGACCGACCCCATCGTCCCTTACATCGCGGTGAACGGCGTCTGGAACGCAACGTCCGAAAGCGCGGTCACCGTAACTCCGGGAACCTCTGTGACCCTCGGTCCCTGGCCGGTCAGCGGCGGCGCCTGGACTTGGACCGGACCCAACAACTTCACCTCCAGCGCGCGCGAGATCGATAACATCCCGCTGAGCGCAGGCGCCAACGTCTATACCGCGACTTACACCCTCGACGGAAGCATCTATACGCAGGCGTTCACCGTCACGGTAAGCGGCTGCGGCGCCGCCAACCCCATCGTTCCTTACATCGCCGTGAACGGCGTCTGGAACACAACGTCCGAAAGCGCGGTCACCGTGGTCTCCGCAACCACGTCGGTGAACCTCGGCCCCTGGCCGTTGAGCGGAGGCGCCTGGAGCTGGACCGGACCCAACAACTTCACCTCCAGCGCGCGCGAGATCGATAACATCGCGCTGAGCGCAGGCGCCAACGTCTATACCGCAACCTACACCGTGAGCGGCTGCTCTTACACGCAGGCGTTCACCGTCACCGTCGACTAGCCTGTCGGCTAGTCGACTGCAGTTGTATTAAACCAGTCGCAAGTAAAGCCTCATGCTTTCGCATAGGCGCAAGTCGGTGTGCCAATGAATCCGGCTGCCATGTCGGGTAGCTTTTGCAATCTGTGCATGGCGCGTTCAACGCTCTTCTTCAGTTCTTCCTTGGTTTGTGCCATTGTTTTAGCCACCCTTGTTTCGATATGCGACCACGCCAGTTCATCAGGGTTCAACTCGGGCGCGTACGGTGGCAGGATAAACAGTTCGATCGAGGCGCTGTTTTCCTCCGCGAATCGCCGCACCAGTTTGGCCTTGTGCATGGGATGTCCGTCAACGATCAAGAATATCTTGCGAGTCATGCCAACGATAAGTCGTTTGAGAAGTTCACGGAACGCGGCGGCGTTCGCGCCGCCCTCGACAGTCGTAAGTCGAAACATGCCTTGGGCGTTGACGGCCGAGAGCGCTGACTCCATGCTTCCGATTGGTCATGTACCAGGCCGCGGCGAACCATTCCTGAAGCGAAATCCGGCTGCGATCAAAGATGGTTCCCGCCGTAACCGATACTTTGCGGCCACAGCCCGAGCAAGCCCAGCGCCCATCTGCCGTCCGCCAACCCTTTGCGCCTTCTCAATTTGGACAGCATACCCCAGTTGGCCATTGCAACCGCTCAAGATACGCGGCACAGGCCCGCTCGTCGGCAAACCAGGAACGAAACTCCTGCCACGTTCCCGAACAAGGCGGGTAAATCTCTGAAAGATGGGGATCGGCGACCACCATATGTAGAGTCTACTGCACTAAGGCAGCTACCCCACTGGCGATATAACTCACGTGCCAGATGGACCTGGATCCGTCGTCGGAGACAAACAGGGAACCGTCTTTGGCCACGGAAACGCCCACCGGCCGGCCCCATACGGCGCCGTCGGGCTGGACGAAGCCGGTGAGGAAGTCCTCGTACTCGCCGGTGGCGCGACCGTTCTTCATGGGTAGGCGGATGACTTCATAGCCTGTTCGCTGGGCGCGGTTCCAGGAACCGTGCTCGGCGGCAAAGCCGTCGCCTCTGTACTCGGCGGGAAACTGCCGGCCTTCGTAAAAGAGCATCTCCAGCGAGGCGAAGTGAGGATTGAGCAGAATATCCGGAGTGATAACCTTGGACTGCAACTCCGAATGCTTGCCGGGATGGCGAGGGTCTTGCCGTCCGCCGCCGGGGCCGTTGAAATAGAACCAGGGCCAGCCGTAGAAGCCGTCTTCCTGGACGTGAGTTATGTAATCCAGAACGAGATTGTTGCCCAGCGAATCCCGTTCGTTGGTGGAGCACCATAACTCGCCGGTGATCGGATTGACGGTCTCGCCGACGCAGTTGCGCAGCCCCCAGGCATAAATCTTCAGAAACCTGCCCTCGGGGGTAAATTCCAGCACATCGGCGCGGTGGAACTCCTCGGGGTGGGTGTCGGTATCGTCCACGTTGGAATGCGATCCCACCGAGGCGAAGAGTTTCGTTCCGTCCTTCGAGAAGACCAGGTCGCGGGTCCAATGGCCGCCACCGCGCAGGCGGCCGCCGCCGGGTAGATCGGCGATGTGTTCGGCGGCTCCGCCAGCGACGAGATCGCCGTTCTTGTAACGGAAGCGAACGATACCGTCGGTGTCGCCGATGTAGACCCATTGCGGTTGCGCACCGGCGGGATAGAAGGCAATGCCGAAGGGCTGGTGAAGATCGGTGGCGAACACGGAGACCTGTTTGGCCGTGCCGTCTGGGTTTACGCCTCGAAAGACCTTGATTTTGCCGGTTTCGCTCTCGGCCAAGAAGAGGTCGCCGTTGGGGGCCGTGCGGATAAGACGAGGATTGTCGAGGCCGGTGGCATACAACTCTACCTTGAAGCCCTTGGGGGCGATGGGCCAGGCGTTGGCAGGCCGGGGAACTATCTTGGCGGTGTTGTCTACGGACTCCTGAGGGGCCGGGGCGGGCAGGTCGGCGACGGTGAGGTGGCGGCGTATGCCGGGAGACTCATGGGCCACATCCGTGAAAGCATTCTGGCCGGTGAGGACTGGATGCTGGGTTGCGCGATTATCAGGAACTGCCGCCGATAGCTCGTTCATGCACGGTGTTATAAACAACAGACAAAACATACCTAAATTGTTCGGAAACCGGCCCACGGCACCTCTCGGCGGATTCGCTCAATTCTCGCAAAACAATGAAGGGCGGGGAAGCCGCTCACATTATTTGGATGCGGCAGGACTCTCGACGGATGCGGAGATCGGTGGAAAATATTCGTCTTGAGCGAAACTTGCGAGGAGCGAGGGCGGGAGCGTGGCCGCGACCACCACTCTGTCACGCTTCTGGATTACTTCGGCGGTCTTCAGGAGTTCCTTGAGGCCGCGGTTGGCGAGTCCGTTGCCTGCGGAGTTCTCTGGCAAGGGAGCGGTGAATCCGCGGGCCAGGGTGACCAGCGTGGCCAGCGAGGCGGCTTGTTCGGCGGCGGCGGCTTCGCTGGGGGCAATCTCCTCGACCCGCAAGTGCAACGAACCGGAGAAGCGCAAGCTGGCAACGATCGTCGAGTCCGCCTGCAGAGGCAGCGAAAGACCGAAGACTTCAATGGCTCCGCCACGGCTCTCGGCGAAGGGCAGCGCGATTTGACCCACTCCCCAGGCGAGCGGAAGCAGCGGAACCTCATGGTAGTGCTGACGTAGCAGCAGCGATCCGGCAAAGGGCAGGGCGGCTGTTTGATGGCGGTCGAGCATGGAGTGGATCTGCTCGGGGGTGGGGGTGTTGGAGATCGCCAGCATATCGTAGCCAATCTGCGCCACGCGCACCGTGCGTCCCTCGGAGGGGATCGAGTAGACGGTGTGCCCGGCGTAGGACTCGCGGCTGACAGCATGGGTGTCGAGCCAGGAATTGAGCCGCTGCCCGGTCAGCTTGCCCACCAGCACCATGGAATAGGCGACCGGGCCGTTGGGACCGCTGGGGTCGGGCATTCTGTGCAGCGCGATGGCCGCCTGGTCCAGATCGCGCTCCCAGTCGATGCCGGTGGCATCGATGAACTGCTGGTACTCGGGGACGCGCTGGGGCGTTTTCATATCCTTGCGAAAGAAGGCGCGAAACGGCTTGAGGTTGACGAATACAATCCCGTCGGATTCGGGTAACAGGCGCGCGGCCTCGGGCGGAGCCTTGGAGCGCAGAAATACGGCCACGGCCACCAGCAAGAGGACCGCGGCCACGATAAAGAGCGTTCTGCGTGCGCGTCTGTGCATCAAGTACCGTCAGAGATACCGTATCACTTTGGGGGTAGAGAATCCGATTTTGCGAGTGTGCCATTCCGACCCCGAACTGCGAAATCTTTCGATCAACCTCAAAGTGTGGTAGTTTATAAACTACAGCGTTCGCAATGATCGAATTCAAACAAACCGAGACCTTCCGGAAATGGCGGATGCGGCTCAAGGACGGACGGATACGTGCATTGATCGCCTCTCGTCTCGATCGCCTGGCGTTTGGGAATGCGGGAGATGTAAAGCCGGTAGGACTGGGAATCAGCGAACTGCGCATCGACTATGGTCCAGGCTACCGCATCTACTTCCAAAAGCGGGGCGACACCATCGTCATCCTGTTGTGCGGCGGCGACAAGAGCACACAAGCGAAGGACATCGAAACGGCGAAGCGCCTGACAGAAGAATGGAGGGATGAAAATGACTGAGAGATTGACCGCCTACGATCCAGCCGAGGATCTGGGATCGGACGAGGCCATTGCTGTCTTCATGGGCGAAGCCTTTCAAACCAACGACGCCGGCTATATCTCCCACGCCTTGGGCGTAGTGGCGCGCGCCAAGGGGATGGCCCAGATTGCGGCGCAGACAGGATTGTCGCGGGAGCAGCTCTATCGCTCGTTCAGCGAAAGGGGAAACCCGACGCTCAAGACGACGCTGGCGGTCATGAACGCCCTGGGCATCAAGCTGACTGCAAAAATTCCTACCGCTGTCTGACGAGAATGGCTGCGACACTCTGAGAATCGGGAGCGGCGCGGGATGATAGGCAGTCTGCTAAAGTGAGGGTTGGTCCCCACGCTCGAAAATCTCGCTATAAGAGAGCTTCGGCGCAGACTCCTGGGGGCTTCGGACGAGAACCCTCATGCCTCACGACCTGCCAAAAGCCTATGATCCCGCCGCCATCGAAGATCGCTGGGCCGAATACTGGGTGCGCGAAAACCTCTTCGCCCAACCCACGCCCAGCGGCGATGCCGCCGAGCAACGTGAGCCCTTCACCATCCTGCTGCCGCCGCCCAATGTTACCGGCCGCCTGCACATGGGCCATATGCTCAACCAGACGGAGATGGACATTCTTACCCGCTGGCGACGCATGAGCGGCCGCCGCGCCCTCTGGCTGCCCGGCACCGATCACGCCGGCATCGCTACCCAAATGATGGTCGAGCGCCAACTCGCCGCCGAAGGAACTTCCCGCCAGCAGCTTGGCCGCGAGGCCTTCGTCGAGCGCGTCTGGGAGTGGCGCCGCCACTACGGCGGTGCGATTCTGGATCAGATGAAGCGCCTCGGCGCATCCGTCGATTGGCAGCGCGAGTACTTCACCATGGACGAGAATCTCTCCGTGGCGGTGCGCGAGGCCTTCGTCAAACTCCACGAGCAGGGCCTCATCTATCGCGGCGCATATATCGTCAACTGGTGCCCGCGCTGCCAAACCGCCATCAGCGATCTCGAAGTCGTCCACGAGGAACAAAAGGGCCACTTATGGGAGATACGGTATCCCGTCATAGGTTTCGAGGATGAGTTTCTAACTGTCGCCACCACGCGCCCCGAGACCATGTTAGGCGACGTGGCGGTCGCGATTCACCCCGAAGACGAGCGCTATCTCCACTTCCACGGCAAGAAACTCCGCTTGCCGCTGGTGGGCCGCGAGATACCGATCGTTCTTGACGAATGGGTCAGCCGCGACTTCGGCACCGGCGCGGTCAAAGTAACTCCGGCGCACGATCCCAACGACTTCGCCCTCGGCGAGCGCCATCATCTGCCATCAATCAACGTGATGGACCCGACCGGCAAGATCAATGCCGAAGGCGGAAGTTATGAAGGGCTTGACAGGTATGCGGCCCGCAAGCGCATCGTCGCCGACCTGGAAGAGCAGGGCCTCTTGGCCGGCATCAAGGACCACACCAATAACATCGGCCACTGCGACCGCTGCAAGACGGTGGTCGAGCCGAGGCTTTCGACGCAATGGTTCGTTGCCGTCAACAAGTCGCCCAAAGAAGGCGTTCCGTCGATGGCGGAACTCGCCCGCAAGGTCGTCCAGCCCAATGCCGATGGGAAAAAGGCCATCGCTTTCACGCCGGAGATGTACGAAAAGACCTATCTCAACTGGATGGAGAACATACACGACTGGTGTATAAGCCGTCAGTTATGGTGGGGCCATCGCATCCCCGCGTGGCATTGCGCGGCCTGCCACAAGATCACCGTCGCGCGCGTCGATCCTACTGTCTGTTCGCATTGCGGATCGACGAAGATCACGCAAGAGACCGACGTTCTCGACACATGGTTTTCATCAGGCTTGCTGCCCGTCTCCGTCTTCGGCTGGCCTAACTTTGTCCCTGCCTGTCATCCTGAGCGAGCACAGCGAGTCGAAGGACCCGCGTCTTGCGGTTCAGCGGGACACACAACAGGTCGCGCGGATTTCGACGCCTTCTATCCCACCAGCCTCTTAGTTACCGGCTTCGACATTCTCTTCTTCTGGGTTGCCCGCATGATTATGCTGGGCTGCTGGTTTGCTGCCGACATTCCCATGCCCGACGGGTCCTCCCGGACTCTTGCGGACTCTGTGCCTTTCAGGGAAGTCTATATTCACGCCCTGGTCCGCGACGCCAATCGCGAAAAGATGTCCAAGACCAAAGGCAACGTCGTCGATCCCATCGAGATCGTCAAGCAATACGGCACCGATGCGGTGCGCTTCACGCTAGCCTCGATGGCCTCGCCCGGCACAGACATAGCCTTCAACGTAGCCAGAACCGAAGGCTACCGCGCCTTCGCCAACAAGATATGGAATGCCGCGCGCTTCCTCTTCATGAACGTTGATCGCGCACGTGAAGCTGGCATTCGTCTGACGCGGGGATCTTTTACGAGGACGCCGGACCTTTCGAATACCTCACCGACTGAAGATCTCTGGATTATATCTCGGCTAAACAGGACCGCTCAGTCAGTAAACTTGGCCCTTGAAAGGTACCGCTTCGACGATGCGGCGAATTCCATTTACCAATTCTTCTGGGGCGAGTTTTGCGATTGGTATCTAGAAATTGTTAAATTGCGCCTCAACTTTTCCGACATTGCTAATGAATACAAAGCCGAATCAGCGCTTGCGACGCTTATATATGTATTTGAAGAATTCTTGCGTATGCTCTCACCGTTCATGCCATTTCTCGCTGAGGAGATATGGCACGCACTTTACGACGGAAAACCGCCAAAGAAATCAATCGCTCTCGCTGATTATCCTCAGTACAAAGACTTAGGCTACCTTTCCTTGGTAACATTCCCAACTGCTGAATTGGCGATGCAACATCTTCAACGGGTAATCGTTTCCCTTCGGGTTCGCAGGAAGGAACTCGGGGTTGATGAAAAGTTGCCTGTCAATGCAAAGATCACGGCCGGGACTCCCGCTGCGGGGATCATTAAGGCGCACTTGAGCATTATTCAAAGGCTCGCGAAGATAGGCGACATTGAGGTCGTCTACTTCTCCGAACGAGAAGCAGGAAAACATGCAGACTTGGCATGGCAATCCGTTGGCCCAATTGATGTGTTTGTCGAGTATCAAGAACAAATAAACGTTCCCGCCGAGCGCGACCGTTTGACAAAGGACATTGCGAAGTATGAGAAAGGTCTAGCCTCCGCCGAGCGCCAGTTAGGCAACGAGGGTTTTCTGGCCAAGGCTCCCGCGCAGGTGGTGGAAGGCTTGAAGAAGCAGGAAGCCGAAACCCGTCTGCTTCTCGAAAAGGCCCGCGCCGCCCTCGATGCACTCCCGCCAACGAACTGAAAGCTGATAACTGACAACTGTTATGGATTGGAAAAGCAACCGCATCGATACATTGCTGGAGCAGGCGCTGATCGAAGACCAGGCCGCCCGCGACGCCACCACCAATCTCACCGTCGACGCCGATCTGCGCGCCACAGCTTCCATCGTCGCGCGGCAGGAGTTGGTGGTAGCGGGACTAGGAGCGGTGCCGCGCTTTCTTGAGATATTCGCCCGGCTTGACGATCGCCCGCAGGCGCAGACTCGCTTCGAGGTCACCAGCCATTCGGAGATATTCGACGGCGCGCTCGTCGCGGACGGAAAAGTTCTTGCAGTTATCCGCCACAATGCCCGCGTACTGCTCAGTTGCGAGCGCGCGATTCTCAATCTTATACAGCACCTCAGCGGCATCGCCACTCTTACCCGCAAGTATGTCGATGCCATTTATGGCACTCACGCCCGTGTCCTTGATACGCGCAAGACTGTCCCCGGCCTGCGCGTGCTCGAAAAATACGCCGTCCTGTGCGGCGGGGGAACCAATCATCGCCTCGATCTGGCCTCCGGCATTCTCATCAAGAACAACCATATCTCGCTGGGCGGCGGCCTGCGCGCGGTCTTGAAGCGGGCAAAGGAAAATCGGCAGACGGACCAGCGCATCCAGGTCGAGGTGCGCACTCCGCAAGAGCTTGAGGATGCCCTCCAGCACGATGCGGAAGCCCTTTTGCTGGATAACATGACGCCCGCTCAGGTGGAGCAAGCCGTGATTCGAGTCAGGCAGCATACGGATAGCAAAGCGAGTTGCTGGATTCCCACCGAGGCCTCTGGAGGCATCGTGCTCGATAACATCCGAGCTTATGCCGAGACCGGCGTGGACTTTGTCAGCGTGGGCGCGCTTACCCACTCCGCCAAGGCCGCCGATATATCCATGCGCATCGATGCGGAGCCGAGTTAATGTTCGATCTCGCCGCGCTCAATCTATCGCTCGTTGAAACTGTCTTCGCCGGCAAGCTGCATTTCGCGTCAGTTACCGACTCGACGAATACAGACGCTCTCGACGCTGCCCGCGCCGGAGCGCCGCACGGCTCGGTCTACTTCGCGGACGAGCAGCGCGCCGGACGCGGACGCGCCGATCATCGTTGGCACTCGACTGCGGGCCAAGGGCTTTATGCCAGCGTTCTGCTGCGCCCGCAAATCCCCACTGTTCGTTTACCGCTTCTGCCGCTGGCCGCTGGACTTGCCGCCGTCGATGCCATTCGCGCCGCAGCCGGACTAATCGCCGATCTGCGCTGGCCCAACGACATACTTATCGGACCGCGCAAGACCGGCGGCATTCTCGTAGAGTCGAAGACAGAAAGCAGCCAAGTCGCCTATGCTGTCGTAGGCATTGGAATCAACGTCCATCAGCGCGCCTTCGCTGCCGATTTTGCCACGCCCGCAACTTCGCTCGATCTTGAGACAGGCGGAAGAGTTTCGCGCCAGGATTTGCTCGCATCTCTGTTAAAATCGCTGGAGCGAGAGGTGCGCGCGTTGCTCGATCCGGCGGCGGTTGCCGAGATTCCCGGGCGAGCGGAGCGAGCTTCCACATGGATGCGCGGCCGCAAGGTTGAAGTCCACGGCCCGCAGGCCGGCGCCGGAGTTACCGCCGGACTGGACGAAAATGGATTCCTGCTGGTGCGCGCTTCGGATAGAGTAGTAACCGTGCAAACCGGCGGCATTCGCTCCGCGGCCACCTGCGAGGGAACGGACTGAGGCATCATGTTACTGGCTCTCGATGTGGGCAATACGAATACCAAGCTCGGCCTCTACCGGCTCGATGGCGAACAGCCCGAGTTGGCAGCGCACTGGCGCCTCACCACGCACCACAACCAGACCGTGGACGAGTACGGCGTTCTATTCCTGAGCCTTTTCGACAGGACCGGCATAGCTCCGAGCCAAGTCTACAACATCATCATTTCGTCCGTGGTGCCGCCGGTCGATTCCACATTGCGCCAGGTTTGCGAGAGTTACTTTCACATCGATCCTCTTTTCGTCGAGCCGGGCATCAAGACGGGAATGCCGGTGCTGGTCGATAGTCCCGCCGAGTTGGGCGCGGACCGGCTGGCTTACTCCATTGGCGCGTATGAACGCTACGGCGGACCCTGCATAGTGGTGGACTTCGGCACCGCAACCAAGTTTGAAGTTATCTCGGAGCGCGGCGAGTATTTGGGTGGAGTTATCGCCCCGGGGCTGGGACTCAGCGCCGACGCGCTGTTCGCGGGCGCCGCAAAGCTGAGCCGCGTCGAGATCAAACGCCCGGCCAAGGCGATCGGCACCAACACCATCGCTCACTTGCAGAGCGGGCTCTACTACGGTTACCTCGGCCTGGTGGACGGCATCCTCGACCGCATCGTCGCCGAACTAGGCGCCAAGCCGCGGATCATCGCGGGCGGCGGCCTGGCCCACCTGATAATTGAGGACTCGCGCTACATCTCCGAGATAGACGATATGCTTACCCTCGACGGCCTGCGCATCCTCTTCGAGCGCAACCGTGCGGCGCGGCCTCGCGGCCGCGCGCGCTGAGCGACTTCCGTGCATAACTACTTCAATTACTTTACCGAGATCGAGGAGCGATTTCAGAAGCGGCGCGGAGCGCTGCTACTTCTCTCCACGCTCGATTGGGCGCTGATCGAGACCTGGCGCGAGGCGGGCATCCCGCTCGACGCGGTCCTGCGTGGCGTCGATGCGGCCTTCGACAAATACGAAGCGCGGCAGAAACGCGGGCGAATGCGGCGCATCAACGGGCTTGCCTGGTGCGCGCAGGCGGTGATGGAAGCGGCTGTTGAACTGCGGGAAGCCGCCGCTGGAACCGCTCCCGACTCAACCGAGCCGCGCGAATCGGGCTTCGAGCGGGAGCGCGTTGCCGCCCATCTAGAATCCGCCGCGGCCGCTTTGGATGCGGCGACGGTAGCTCCCGAACCTTGCGCGATAACTTCCGCCCGTCTGCGCGAATTGGCCGCCGAACTCCGCGCGGACGTGCTGGTGGACGCGTCGGCACAATATCTGGAAGCGCTGGAGCGCACCCTCACCGTGCTCGAAGAGAAACTCTTTGCCGCGCTCACCGCCGCCGCGCCGGAAGAACTGCTCGTAGCTCTGAAGGAGCACGCGGCCCGCGAGTTGGCTCCTTATCGAAGCCGCATGGGTGTCGTGCAACTCCGCCAGGTAGAAGGCCAATTCGTTCAGAAGCAACTTCTCGTCCACTACAGCCTGCCGAGACTTAGTCTTTTCTATATGAGTCAGCAATGAAGCCGCCCGCAGACCAATCCGCGCAGACGCATCTAGTCGCTATGGAGAAGCCCGTATACGGCGGAGCCTGCCTGGCGCGCATAGAAGGCAAGGCCATCTTTGTGCCGCTCACCTTGCCCGGCGAGCAGGTCCGCATCCGCATCGCGCAAAGCAAATCCGGTTACGCAACCGCCGAGGCCGAGGAGATCGTTTACGCCGCGCCGGAGCGCATCGCGCCCGCCTGTCCGCACTTCGGCGCCTGCGGCGGCTGCCACTACCAGCACACAAACTACAAGACGCAACTGGCTTTCAAACAAGCCATTTTGCGCGAAGCGATGGAGCGCGGCGGCGTTACTTTCCCCGATAACATCGAAGTTATGGAGGCCGAACCGTTAAGTTATCGCAATCGCATTCGTCTGGCCCTCGATCCGTTTGGCAATCCCGGCTATCGCGGCCGCCGTTCCCATGCGGTGACTCCTGTAAGCGAATGCCCCATCGCCGCGCCGCTGCTTGTTGAGGCCGCGTTGGCCATCGCCGAGATTGCGCGACGAAGCACACCCGCGCTCAAGCCAACGGAGGTCGCGCTTTTCTGTAACTCCAACGAAACCGAGTTGCAGGCAAGCGTCTTCGCCTTGAGCGCCAAGAAGATGCGCTTCGAGGAGTTTGCGGCGACGCTGCATGAAAAGATTCCAGAGACCACCGGCGCCGAACTGATTCTCGAAGCGCAAAATGGCCAGCCGCGCGGCGTAGCGCAATGGGGCGCGCCGTCGCTTACATACCGCGCCGCCGGTTTCGACTACCGCGTCGATCGCGGCGCATTCTTTCAGGTCAATCGCTGGCTTGTGGACGCGCTGGTCGAGCGAGTTACAGCGGGACACAGCGGCAAACTTGCCTGGGATTTATACGCCGGCGTGGGGCTCTTTGCGCGCCGGCTAACATCGAGCTTTGCCAGCGTCGTTGCCGTCGAGTCCGCGCCCGCTTCCACCAAAGCTCTCACAGCAAATCTCAAAGGCAGTTGCGGAATTCCAGTCCGCGCCACTACGCTCGACTTTCTTCGCCGCGACCGCAAAGGCGCGCGGCCAGACTTGATTGTCTTGGACCCGCCCCGTACCGGCCTCGGCGCGGAAACCTGCGCCCTGCTCGCCGAAGCCGTCGCCCCGGCGCTAGTCTGCGTCTCTTGCGATCCATCCACGCTGGCCCGCGACTTGCGCGCGCTCATCGGCTCCGGCTACGCAATCCAGTCCATGACCCTCGTTGACCTCTTTCCGCAGACCTTTCATATCGAAACAGTGGTTCGCTTGCGCCGCTCCTGATAGGCTTGACGGCCAGAGCAGCTTTGCAGTTTTCTGCCGCAATGCAAATCGAATCCCCCAACTCCGGCCAAGCCCTTGACCCTTCCGCTCCCATCGGCCTCAGCGCCGTTCCGCTTTTCCATGCGGCCTGGCTCTTTGCAGCCGGCATCGCCGCCGCGCACTGGCTATGGTTGCGGCCCAGCTTTGTGTTGACTGCAATTGTTCCAATCGCCGCGCTCTGCGTCGTTGCGGCTCTTCGCGCCCAGCGGATTGTCTGGCTGCCGCTGGCGCTTCTCTGGCTTCTGCTGGGAGCATGGTGCGCGCAGATGCAGCCGCAGCCGACTCCCGCGCCCGCGCTGGCCGCGCTATCGGACGGCTTGCTTCGTATCGTCGAAGGAACCGTCTCAGATGCCGCCCCGGTGCGCGGCGAGATTGACCAGAGCATCCTCGATCAGGATGCTCATGACGATCCCGCTGCCCCCGCCAAACAGCAGCCCTCCCAGCGCGTCGATCTTCAAGTCACTTCGCTCGAAGTCGTCACCGATGCCGAGGACGTACAGGAGCCGATCGCCGGCACTGCGCGGCTGACCGTTCGCTGGCCTATGATCCGGTCCGGCTCAATCAGCCAATTCCAGTGCGGCGATCGCCTCCGCGCCCTCGTCCGCCTCTTGCCCCCAGAGGTCTATCACGATCCCGGCGTCTGGAGCCGTAAGGATTTTCTCGTCGACCAGGGCATCACAGCGACGGCCACGGTCAACGTCGATCGCATCGTCCGCCTCGGTCCCTCCGCCAGCCAGTCGCTCCTCTGCCGCCTCAGCCAATTGCAGCATTCCGCAAGCTCCAGCCTGCTGGTTCTGCCAGCCGCCATGAGGCGCCTGCCCACTCTTTTTCGACTCACCGAAGACGACGCCATCATGCTCGCCGCCATGGTTACCGGCGACCGCACCTATCTCTCCCACTCCTTGCGCGTGGGCTTCGAGCGCACCGGCTCCTTTCATATGCTGGTGGTCTCCGGCTTCCATCTGGCCATCGTATCCGGCTTCATCTTCTGGTTCGCCAAGCGCTGCCGCCTGCCGCGCGTCCCGGCCACGCTTGCAACCATCCTCGCTTCCTTCGCCTACGCCGTCTTTACCGGCTTCGCCACGCCCGTCCAGAGGTCGCTTTGGATGGTCACTCTGTATCTGCTTGGCCGCCTCCTTTATCGAGACCGCAGCCCCTTGAACGCCATAGGCTTTGCCGCGCTCTGCCTGCTCGCCGCAAGCCCTCGCTGCCTCTTCGAGTCCAGCTTTCAGATGACTCTGCTCGCCGTTGTTGCCATCGCCGGCATCGCTGCGCCGCTGCTTCAGAGCACTGTTCATCCATACTTAACCGCAATCCGCGACCTCCGCCAAATCGCCATTGACGTGAAACTGGCTCCGCCGCTGGCGCAGTTTCGCCTCGCGCTGCGCATGACGGCCGCGAAATTGCAGGCAGCCGCGGGAGGTCGATTCGCTAGCCGCATCGCCTGGCGAATCTTTCCCGCCACATTGCGCCTCGTTCTCCACATCGTCGAGCTTCTGGTCGTTTCCTGCGTGGTCGAGCTGGCCATGACCCTGCCCATGGCCCTCTACTTTCATCGCATCACGCTCTTTGCCCTGCCTGTCAATCTCTTTATCCTGCCGCTGCTTGCAGTCCTCATGCCCGCCGCGCTCGTCACTTTGCTGATTGCGCTGATTTGGCCGGCTGCCGCAGCGGTGCCGGCAATCTTCGTGGCCCTGCCTCTCCACTTCGGCACAGCTCTTGTGCATCTTTTCGGTTCGCTGGCCTTCGGCGACTTTCGCATCCCCGCCCCGCTCCTTTGGCAATCGATCGTCTTCTGCGCGCTGCTTGCCGCCTCTATCGTGCTCGCCCGGGGCACCCGCTGGCAGCGCCGCGCGGCCTGTGCGGCGCTCGCGCTCGCCGCGCTGGCAGCCGTGCTTCCTCGCCCCATCGACCACCCCCGCGATGCTTTGCTGATGGAAGCCATCGACGTGGGTCAAGGCGATTCTCTGTTGTTGATTGCCCCCGACGGCAAGACCTTGCTGGTCGATGGCGGCGGATTTGGCGGCGGCCCGCATCAAGCCCCCCAGGACTTCGACATCGGCGAGGAGGTCGTCTCCGAAGCTCTCTGGTCCCGCGGCATCCGCCATCTCGACGCGGTGGCCCTCACCCACGCCCACGCCGACCACATCGGCGGCCTGCCCGCCGTCCTGCGCAACTTCCATCCCGCCGAGTTATGGGTGGGCAACAACCCCCGCGTCCCGGTCTATAACTCCCTGCTCGACGAGGCCGCAGGCCTTCATGTGCGTCTTCGTTCCCTGCGCGCCGGCGACGCTCTCTCCTTCGGCCCAACCCAAATCGCGGTACTCGCGCCCTTCCGCGATTACCAACCAGGCCCCGAACCCACCAACAACGACTCGCTGGTCCTGCACGTGACTTATGGCGCGACCTCCGTGATGCTGGAGGGCGATGCCGAGGCCCCCGTCGAGCAAGCGATGCTCTCCGAGCAAGGCCTTCAGAGCACCCTGCTCAAAGTCGGCCATCACGGCAGCGTCACCTCCACCCGCCCGGCATTCCTGGCCCGCGTTTCCCCGCAGTGGGCCGTCATCTCCTGCGGCCTCCGCAATCGCTTCGGCCATCCCCGCATGGAAGTGCTCGAAGCGCTGCAAGCCGCAAAGGTCCGCACCTTCAGCACCGATATCGATGGAGTCGCCTGCTTCCGCCTCGACGGAAGAACCGCCTCCCCCGACCCTTCCTGCGACTGGCGCTGATTCAATCGGACGGTATGAGGAATCGACGGCCCCGCCGCCACCGGGGTTCTATGGAGTCTGTGGAGGAGTTATGTTGCACTGCCGAAACTCTATAGGATAGAGGTATGACTGGATGGGGAAGGGTGAGGACCTCCCTGACGAGAAAGCGAACGAAATTCTCCGCCAGATGCCTATTCGAGAAAATTTGGCCAGCGTTGACGGCCCCCAGCTATAACTTCGCTTTTGCCATCCTGCGCAAAAAGGCTTCCGGAAGGTACGGCAGCGTAGGCTGGCACACCTTCCGCCACTCTTACCGTTCCTGGCTGGACGATTCCGGCGCACCGGTGGGGGTACAGCGAAAACTCATGCGGCACGCCCAGGTCGCGGCCACCATGAACGTGTATGGGAACGCGCTGATGGAAGCAAAGCGCTAGGCCAACACCGCAGTTGTCAGGAAGGTACTCAGGAGCGTATGGCCATGCAAAGAACCCTGCAAACACACTAGGAAACCCTAGGCGTTTTAGCGGGCGCTGTTATTTTGGGTTATCTGGGTTGGCCAATCGGCTAAACGGTTGCGGGGGCTGGATTTGAACCAGCGACCTTTGGGTTATGATAACAGGAAACAACTTACTATCGACGACTTACGTGGTACGGCTGATGCGTGACGTATTGTTTGGAAACGGTGAGGAATCCGTATTGTGGGGTTGAAACCCACGCTAATTGCCCTACAGGTTGTCACCGGAAGGACGCCGAATGCAGCTTGGAATAGCAGCAGTCCATTGGGAACAAAAGAAGAGATAGTTTCCTGAATCTCACTATGCTATTGAGTATACCGGCATTCAGTCATTTCCCTGAACCTGGCTCAAACGGCGCACACGGCTTGGATGTTCTGGATGTTGGCCATCTCATTTGCGGCATGGCTTCGTTGCGGAATGCCTCAACGCGCTTGGTCCTTTCCCCAGGTCTTGTAGAGGCCAAGGTAGCCGTAGTTCTCCGTTTGTCCTGAGATAGAGTGACCGTAGGCGAAGAGCAGTTGCAGGCCCGGCGATTTGAAGTGATAGTACCCGCCCACGTCAATCATCGTCGAAGACTGAGTCTGCGCCGTGGCGAAGCCCTCGCGCGCGTGAGAAAAGACCTCGGCCGACAACTCCAGCTTCTTGCCGATCTCCCGCTTTACCAGGAAGCCGCCATAGAAATAATTGCGATATTGCGTCTGCGGAACGACCGCATAGCCAAGGCCGCCGCATAGGCTCCAGGGTCCAAACTCCTTTTCAACCCAGATGGGCAGCTTGTACCACACCTTTCCAACGCCCAATCCCCGCGTAGAGCTTCCGGTCGGAATCTCGAACATCGTAAACGAGCCGATCTGCGGACGGCGTTGTGTCTGCTTGATGAACCCGTACTTCAGGCCGAGTTCCATATCTGTCAAGCCAAAGGCGCTTGAGCCGGTTCCGCCGGGCAGATAAACAGGATTGTTCGATGGCAGCACGGCCCCAAACGGCAGAATCGCGTGAAGCTGTATATTGGGGACCGCCCCCCAGTTGAATTCAAAGGCCGGCCCCGCGGCGTCAAGTTCCGCCGGAGTTCCATCAACCGTGCCAAAGATATAGGCTTCGTAATGGCCCAGGTCAACCGGTGTCGGGTCGTCTGTCTGAAATGGTGGCCCAGCCTGCGACAACAGCTTGGGTGCGGCCAGAATCACAAGCAAAGCAATACCTTGGCAGAACTTGTTCATCGTCATCGCCACTGTCCAATTCTCTCACGACCTCGGATGATTCTAGAAGCGCAAAAGTATCAATTACGCGATGGAAGCAACGCGATTCGACGGTGCATCGCGGTCGATTCGCCGAATCAGAACAGATCGTCGATTGGCGGAAACGTCAGTAGCAGACTCAGACCGAGCAGCACAAGTGCGATTACATTGATACGCGGCAGCGAAACGTTTCGCTTGCGCCAGCGCCAATCGAAAATCGCCCACGCGGCCAACCAGAGAAGAATGGCCACGGTGGTTTCACCGGAGAGCGCGCCGGTTGGCTTGTAAAAGACAAACAGGTTCTTCACAAAAGAAGATTTGTCCGCCGCAATCGCGAAGAATGCCACCGCGAACGAGCCGATGCCTGCCGACAGAATGGCAGCCGCGCCGGGGCCATTGGGAAGGCCGGAGGTGTGATCCGGGACTATGTTTGTTGGTACGCTCACGGTTATTCTCCTTGAACCAGCTGAATCGTTTGGCCGCCATCGACGGGAGCATTCTTATTGAGCATGGCGCCGAAGAATCCAGCAATGCCGGCGGCGAAGAGCGAAGCCGCAACGAATCCTAGAAGCGCAGAGCGAAGCTGCGGGTGATTTCTCAGATCGCGGGCATAGCGGATGACTACCACCGCAGCCGCGGTGATGACGATGGGCACCAGCCACGCGACGTGCTCTTTCCACTCCATTCCGATCGAATGCCATTGTCTTGTTGCAGGATTCGACAAGAGGAGAGAACGCGGATATCCCGCGAGGTTGACGGTGCCAACTGGAGGCGCGGCTCGATACCACGGATAGATGATGTAGGTTCCTGTGAGAACGGTAAGCCAGGCCAGTGCGGCCATGACAGTGAGATAGATGCCGAGGAAGCGATGGCTTGTTGGTGAAGCCTGTGTCTGCGCCTCGGTCGAAGAGCGTAGATACAGCTGCACGATTGCGCCCGAGCCGGCCAGCAGATAGAGCGCGCCAAAGCCCATGCCGTGAACCAGAGTCCAGAGACTCCGAGTGGCGATTTCCATTTGTCAGGGCCTCCATGGTGAATGTGGAATGAGGATAGCACATGGAGAAGGCGCAGTTTTTCCAGTAGGTGTCTGGCGGCGTTCGATAACTTGAACGCCGCCGGAAACATTTAGGGAACCTCTGATTAAGTCATCCACCCGCGCCGCACTTGCATCCAATGGTATGTAGACGGAGAATGCGATGCGCCAGATAACATTTGCCTGCCAGCCGAGCTTCGAAAAGTTTGCCCGCGCCAGCCGCCGAGAGCAGTTTTTGCAGTCGATGGAGACCGTGGTTCCCTGGGCCGAGTTAGAAGCTCCGGTCGAGCCGCATTATCCCAAAGCGGGCAACGGGAGTCAGCCTGTTGGGATCGGAATCATGCTGCGGACTTACTTTCTGCGGCACTGGTTCTCGCTCTCCGATCCCGGCGCCGAAGACGCTCTTTACGATTCGCCTGCGCTGCGCGGCTTTGCCGGCGTCGATCTGGGCCGTTAGCCGCGCCCGCGGCAAGCGGAGAACGCCGGCCGAGAGATGTTGCAACGGTGGTATACTCAAGGCGAAGACTGCATCTTCAGGCCTGTTTTTTCGTTAGCGCCTGACGGATACGCAGTCCGGAGGTTTTTCCCGCCCATGACTCCCCGCGCCCGCCGCGCCCTCTTTACCGTCGTACTGTTTTTTGCCGTCTGCGCCGTGGTGGGCAGCGTATTGCAGCGCAAGGTGGGGGCGCAGTCCTCCGCCGACGAGAGCCAGCTCCGCGACAGCCTTAAGTCGTTCACCGACGTCTATGCGCTGGTGGAGCAGAACTACGCCGAGCCACTGGAAGGCGACAAAGCCGATACCGCCATCTACGACGGGGCGATTCCGGGAATGCTGCGGGTGCTGGACCCGCACTCCAACTTCTACGATCCCAAGGCCTATGCGCGGATGCGCGAGGAGCAGCACGGACGCTATTATGGCGTGGGCATGGTGATTCAGCAGCAGAACAACAAGGTTTACGTGGTTGCACCCTGGGAGAACACGCCCTCCTTTCGTGCCGGCATCCGCCCCGGCGACATCATCTCGACCGTGGACGGCAAGAGCACTGACGGCATGACCTCGGACTTGGTGGCCAAGGCGCTCAAGGGACCGAAAGACACCCACGTGCAGGTCGGCGTGACCCGCGAGGGCCAGTCCAAGCCGCTGCTCTTCGATCTGATCCGCGCCGAGATTCCCAACCCCTCGGTGGACCTGAAATACGAGATTCGCCCCGGGGTTGGCTACATCCACCTCAAGCAGTTCCAGGAGACCACGGCCGACGAGGTCATCAAGGCCGTGGATGGGTTCAGCGACCTCAAGGGTCTGGTGCTGGACCTGCGCAACAACCCCGGGGGGCTACTCAGTCAAGCGGTGGAGGTCTGCGACCACCTGCTCAGCAAGGGACAGGTCATCGTCTCTCAGCGCGGGCGAGCCTATTCGGATCAGGAGTACAAGGCCACCCGCGGGAATGGGGGCAAGACCTTCCCGATCGTGGTGCTGGTCAACCGCGGCACGGCCTCGGCGGCGGAGATCGTCTCCGGCGCTCTGCAGGACCACGACCGCGCCTTGATTGTCGGCGAGACCACCTTCGGCAAGGGACTGGTACAGACCGTCTACAACACTCCCGACGACACCGGTCTGGCGCTGACCACTTACCATTACTACACGCCATCGGGAAGGCTTATCCAGCGCAACTACTCCGGCGTCTCGCTCTACGACTACTACTACAACCACGCCGGGGCGCAGCCTGCCGACACCAGCAACCGCGAGGTCAAGCTCACTGACGCCGGCCGCACCGTCTACGGCGGCGGCGGAATCACTCCCGACGAGAAGATCGAAAGCCCCAAGAACAACCGCTTCCAGGACGATCTGCTTTACAAATCGGTCTTCTTTCACTTCGCCGCCCACTACCTGGCCAACCGCACTGTGGACAAGAACTTCCAGGTGGATGCCGGGGTGCTGGGCGAGTTCAAAAAGTATCTGACCACTCAGAACATCGCCTGGACCGATGCCGACCTGAACGGAGTGATGGACTGGCTCAAAATCAGCATCAAGGAAAAGATCGTCACCAGCCAATTCGGTCAGTTGCAGGGCCTGCGCGACCTCACCGACTGGGACCCGACGATCCAGAAGGCGCTCGGCTACCTGCCCGAGGCCCAGGCTCTGGAAGACAACGCCCACAAGGTGCTGACGGAGAAGGCCGAAGCGCGGAATTCCGCGCAGTAAGCTATTCTCGCCGGGCGCGGAGTTATCCTAAGTGGACCGATGCCCACCGAAGCCGCCCAAGATCGAACGCTCTCCGCAACTGCTAGGCCCTCACATCGCCATCGCAGGCGGCCCTGGCTGCGGATTCTGCTGCGGTCCGCCGCTGGCCTGCTGACTTTGGCGCTGGCGGTCGCGGCTGCCGGAGCGCTGTGGCTGCGTTCGGCGGCGAAAGCCGGGTTGCCCACGCTGGACGGCGATCTGCATCTGGCCGGGCCAAGCTTGAATGGCTTGACCGCGCCGGTAACCGTTCGCCGCGATGCCCACGGCGTTCCCCACATCGAGGCGGCTAACGAGGACGATCTCTTCCTCGCCCAGGGCTACGTGACCGCCCAGGACCGGCTCTGGCAGATGGACCTCTACCGGCGCAACGCCAAAGGCGAACTCGCGGAGCTTCTCGGCCCCTCGATGCTCAAGCACGACAGGATGCAGCGGGTCTTGCTGATTCGCCTGACTGCCCAGCGCATCTACGATCGTCTGCCCAGGGCAGAGAGCGCAAGGTTGGACGACTATGCGCGCGGCGTGAATCTGTTCATCGCGCAGCATCCCGACTCGCTTCCGCCGGAGTTCAAACTGCTGCACTATCGCCCCCAGCCTTGGAACGGCGCGGATTCGGTTGCGGTCGGGCTGGGCATGGTCCAACTGCTGGACACGCATTGGGACGTGAAGCTGGCGCGGGAGCGCATCGCGGCCAAGCTGAACAACCCCAAGCTCGAAGCCGATCTTTACCCCGTCGGTTCGTGGCGCGACCATCCCCCCACTGGCATCAAGTTGGACCTGAGCCAGCCTCACGCGGAGCCCGCCCCGAAGAAGGACCAGGACAATGAGGATGATGACGACGACGACCGCACCAAGGCTAGCGCCACGCCGTCCGCCAGCCTACCCTCGAAACTCGTTGACTCGCAAACTCGCGATCCCCGCGCAGCAGGGGCTAACTTGCCGCCTGTGTTAGTCATAGATACGAACCGCTCGATATCGGTCGATGTGGGGCGCGAGGATACAAGCGCCCTTCGCGGCCTGGTCGGCTTGCCCGCCTGCGATGGCTGCGCGCCGGGATCGAACAATTGGGTGATCTCCGGCCAGCATACGGCCAGCGGAAAGCCGCTGCTCTCCAACGATATGCACCTCGCGCTGACGGAACCGGATATTTGGTACATGGCCGACTTGCGCGCCCCCGGCTATCACGCCGCGGGAGTCACCGCGCCGGGGATGCCCTATGTGATCGCCGGCCACAACGAGCACGTGGCCTGGGGATTTACCGCGCTCTACGCCGATGTGCAGGACCTCTACGTCGAAAAGCTGGACGGCAAGGGCAACTACCAGGACTTGGATACCGTTTGGAAGCCGCTGGCCGTGGACCATGAGGTCATCAAGGTTCGCTTGGGCGCGGATGTGCATCTGGACGTGCAGTCCACCGCCCACGGGCCGCTGCTGAACCCCATCCTCACCCGCGAAACTCGGCCCATCGCCCTCAAGTGGACCCTCCACGATCCGGCGCTCAACTCGCTGCCGTTTTACCAGCTCAACGTCGCTTGCAACTGGACGGAGTTTTCCGCCGCTCTGGAAAGCTGGGATTGGCCGACGCAGAACGTCGTCTACTCAGACGATCAGGGGCACATCGCCTATCACGCCGTGGGCGAGGTGCCGATCCGGCCGCAGGGCTTGAAGAAAACGCCGATCGAGGATTCAGCGCATCCGTGGCAGGGCTATATTCCCTTCGATCAGATGCCCAACGCCTTCGATCCACCCTCTGGATTACTCGCCACGGCCAACTCCCGCGTCATCACCGATCATTCGCCTTATCCTCTGACGCTGGCGTGGGCCGATCCCTACCGCGTTGAGCGGATCTACAAATCTCTCGAAGGCCGCGACCATCTTACCCCCGCCGATATGCTGGCCGTCCAGACCGACGTATACAGCGAGGTGGATCAGGAGCTTGGCCATCGCTTCGCTTATGCCATCGACCACACCCCCAGCGCCGACGAGCGCCTGCGCAAGGCCGCCGACCTGATGCGAAGTTGGGACGGGCGGCTGACCGCCGATTCCGCCGCCGCCTCGGTCGTGACGCAGGCCCGCCGCGCCTTCTGGCCGTTGATTCTGGAGCCGAAGCTGGGCAAGGATGCAGCAGACTATCGCTGGTCCGAGTCCAACTTTGCCGAGGAAGAGATTGTCATGCGCGCCAACGCCGATTGGCTTCCGCCGAGTTGCAAGAACTGGGATGAGTTGCTCACCGATGCCGTCCGCAAGGGCATGGAAGCAGGCAAAGCCCCGGCGGACGTGGCCCGCTGGAGCTATGGAAGCTGGCACGTAATCGATATCGAGCACCCATTGGCTATCTTTCTGCCCTTGATAAGCCGCATCGCCGGAACCGGCGCGCAGCCCCTCGGCGGCGACACCGTCACCGTCAAGCAAGTGGGCCGCGCTTTTGGCCCCTCGCAGCGTTTTACCATGGATTGGAGCAATATCGACGGCGCGACGGAAAACATCGTCCTCGGCGAGAGCGGCAACCCCTACAGCCCCTACTTCCGCGACCAATGGAACGACTGGTACGGCGGCACGACCTTCTCGCTCCCCTTCACCCCAGCTGCCATTGCCGCCCAGACGCGGCATACGCTGCGACTGCTGCCATGAACCGTCCATGCCTGACCTTTGCGCCACGCGAACAGAAAATAGAAAGGCCAAGCGGGAACCGGATGGATTCCACCCGCGTATAGGATGCAAGGAGGTCGTTTCTATGACATGGATCGTTGCATTGATGACTGCGGGCATGGTTTCAATGCCAACTCCGGCCCAACCGGCAACCAATCTACCCGAACAATCTCTTCAGCGGCAATGGGAACAGTATAGTTTGCCGTATGAAAAGCGAAACTGCGCGGAAGTTTTGCAGTTATTCGAGATGCTATCCGACCATCCGCATATCGCGACGGCAACTGCCGGCGTCGCTTCAGTTTCAAGTCCGGCCCTGTCGCCAATCGATCCTAACGAGCGAGTTATGCTTCGGCAATGGGAGCAATACCGGTCGGCCTACGAAAAGAGAAACCTTGCCGAAGTCATGCGGCTGTTTGAAAAGCTATCCGACCATCCGCATATTCAGGCGCCGCCCGCGAACGGCGTTTCAACATTCCGCGCGGCAAAATAACGGCGCCGTCTTGGACAACGAATTCTTTGGCGAACAGGCGTCCCGCCATATCGGTAGCCGGGCGCGGGCATCGCCGCCGGCCGTTGCGCTCGTACGTCTCCGCGCCAAGAAAACTCGTCGTCTCGGCTTCCAAAACCTGCTGAACCGTGCGCTGCACCAGGCCGCGCAGAAAGTCCTCGTCCCCAAATCCAGCTTGCCATCCCGTCGAAACATCCGTACTCTGTCCCTTGCGAGCCATCTGTCGCCTCCTTGGAAATGTCGTCTTGGTAAACAACATCCTAAGGAATCGAACCGGTGGCTCGCTCGCGCTCGCCAATCAGACGCTTCTACAGAACTTTAAGGACTTAATCCGGATTGTGCGGCGATATCGCTTGAACGACGGAAAACGGCCTGCGGAGGCGCCAGTGTCAAGTGCCGGGACATGGTCTACATTTTGTATCCGGACATTCTTTGCTTGCCGTCTATAATCGAAGCGGAAGCGGAACGCATATGCCTGTTCCCTTCTTCATGAATTCATTCTAGCCTTGTTCAGGAAGGAACCGGCTCATGCCCGAATCCATCAAGCCCATCGACGTGGAAGCCCTCAAGGCGCTGGTGCGCACTGTGCCCGATTTTCCCAAGCCGGGGATTCTCTTCTACGACATCACAACATTGCTCAAGGACAAGACCGGCTTTGCCAAGCTGATCGATGCCCTCGCCGAGCGCTATATCGAGCGCAAGATCGACCTGGTGCTGGGCATCGAGGCGCGCGGATTCATCTTCGGCCCGGCGTTGGCTTACCGGCTAAACGCCGGCTTCGTTCCGGTGCGCAAGCCGCGCAAACTGCCCGCTCCGGTCGCCCGCGTCGCCTACGAGCTGGAGTACGGCTCCGACACCCTGGAGATTCACCTGGATGCGATCGCCCCCGGCCAGCGCGTGGTGCTGGTGGACGATCTGCTGGCCACCGGCGGCACCATGGAGGCCACCGTCAAGCTGGTCAAGCAGCTCGGCGGCGAGATCGCCGGACTCGCCTTCGCCGTCGAGCTCGACTTCCTGAAGGGCCGCGAACGCTTTGCCGATTGCGATGTCTTCAGTCTGCTGCACTACGACGAGTAGGGACTGTGCGTCCAGCGATACTGGACTGCACCCCAAAAGTGGGACAGCCAAGGCTTTGATGTTGCGGAGTCCGAATCGGATAGCGCGAATATGCCCGCCAGTAAATCCATTGGGCAATCCCCCGGCTCTGCCGGGGGTTCGCTCACCTAAGCGATCGTCTTAAAAAATAGCGATTGACAGAAGCCGAAGCTGTCACTCACGGGGCACAGCTTACTGTCGTTCACTAGGGTTGACGACCGGCCCACCTGCCCTGTTTACTGCACCGCAACCGTGAACAGCTGTGTGTAGACGCAGGCGTTGGGGTCGGTGTAGGCTGCGATATAGACGTTGGTGCCTTCACTGAGCGCAATGTTATCTATCTCGCGCGCGTTGGAGGTGAAGCCGTTGGGTTGTTCGGTCCAGTACCAGGTTCCGCCGCTGACCGGCCAGGGACCCAGGCTCACGTCCGTTCCCGCAGCCACGGTTACCGCGCTTTCCGGCGTCGCGTTCCATACGCCGTTCTCCGCGATGTAAGGCACAATCGGATTGGTTGTGCCGCAAGATGGGGTTGCCACCGTCACCGTGAATGCCTGCGTGTAACTCGCTCCGCCCACGGTGTAGGTTGCGGTGTAAGTGTTGGCTCCAACGCTCAGCGGAATGTTATCGATCTCGCGCAAGGTGGAGGCGAAGCCATTGGGTCCGGTCCAGTACCAGCTTCCGCCGCTGGCCGGCCAGGGGCCGAGGCTGACCACGCTTCCGGCAGCCACGGTGACCGTGCTTTCAGGCGTCGCGTTCCAGACGCCGTTCACCTCAATATAGGGGGTGATGAGGTTGGGAGCGCCGGTTACGACGATTTCAAACAATTGGTAGCTCGTGGCGCCAGCGGGATTGGTGTACCATGCCTCGAAATAATTTGTGCCGGCGATCAGCGGAATGTTGTCGATCTCGCGCGAGGTGGAGGTGAATCCATTGGGTCCGGTCCAGCTCCAGCTTCCGCCGCTCAGAGGCCAGGGGCCGAGATTCACAGTGGAGCCGTAAGGCACGGTCGCGAGGGAGTTCCACTGCCATGCCGCTCCGTTTATCTGGAGATAGGGTATGATTGGTGTGGACTGAGGGTACATCGTGATATTGAACGTTTCCGTGCTCGCGACTCCGGCGGCATTGGTATAAGTCGCCACGAACGTATTGAGTCCTGAATACGTATTGAAATTGAAACTCAGCGGAATGTTGTCGATCTCCCGCGATGTGGAGGTGAATCCATTGGGGCCGGTCCAACTCCATGTTCCGCCGCTCTGCGGCCAGGGACCAAGATTCACCGTGGCGCCGTCATATACGTATGTCGTGGTGGCCTCTTGCCATGCCGCTCCGTTCACCTGGAGAAAGGGCGTGATGGCATTGGGCTGATACTCCCAAAGATCGTTGAGACTGCCACTATTGCCGTTGGCATCGTAGCCCACGCCGCCGAAGAGCCAGAAATTGCCGCTGCTATCGGTCCAGTTCACTGCTGCATAGCGGCTTCCGGGGATATTGCCGTACGCTGGAGTTCCCAACGTGCCGTAGACTCCTGGATCCCCCCCGACTGGATACCCGTAAAGACCGATAATTGCCGGGACGGTGCCGCTTCCGCCCATCCACGTCCATTCGTTCGTGGAAGGCGTGAACTCCCAGAGATCGTTCAGCTCGCCTTGTGTGCCGTTGGCATCAAAACCCGATCCGCCAAAGAGCCAGAGATTGCCGCTGCTATCGGTCCAGTTCACTGCTGCATAGCGGCTTCCGGGGATATTGCCGTACGCTGGAGTTCCCAACGTGCCGTAGGCTCCCGGATTGCCGAAATCTATGGGGTCGGTAGTGCTTCCGCCAGCGGGGACAGTGCTGCTTCCGCCCACCCACGTCCATAGATTTGTGGAAGGATTGAATTCCCAGAGGTCGTTGAGAAGGCCCCAATTGCCGTTGGCGTCATAGCCCTGGCCGCCGAAGAGCCAGAGATTGCCTTTCTTGTCGGTCCAGCTTGAAGCGAAGCAACGACTGCCAGGAAAGTTAGCGGCAGCGGGCACTCCCAGCCTACCGTAAACTCCTGATATGCCGCCGTTATTATTCGCGGTTTGCGGCACCGTGCTGCTTCCCCCCATCCATGCGCGCTTGAATGTATAGGGGTATATCTTCCAAAGATCGTTTAAGTACCCAAAATTGCCGTTGGCGTCGTAGCCATATCCGCCAAAGAGCCAGAAATTGCCGCTGCTGTCCGTCCAACTGGAAGCGCCGGCTCGGCCTCCCGGAATATTTTCGGTGGAAGGCGTACCCAATGCGCCATAGACCCCAGGTTGGCCGCGTGTCATTATATCTCCGCCTATATTATTGGTGACGATGGTGCTGCTTCCCCCCATCCATTCCCATTTTCCATCGGTTCCGAAGAGCCAAAGATCGTTGAGTTCGCTCCAATTGCCGTTGGCGTCGTAGCCAAAGCCGCCAAAGAGCCAGAGATTGCCGAGGCTGTCGGTCCAACTGGTCGCATCAAAGCGGCTTCCAGGAACGTTCCCGGCGGCGGGCACTCCCAGCGTGCCGTATACTCCGAGCTGTCCATTTCCCCAACCATCCATAACTTCGGAACCGGGAATCGTGCCGCATCCACCCACCCATGCCGATGAATTGAACTCCCATTCGGGAATCGTGCTGCATCCGCTCTTCCAGGTCCATTGCTTCGTGGCGGGATTGAACTCCCAAAGATCGTTCAGAATTCCATATTCCCCTTTGGAATCCATACCACCGCCCCCGAAGAGCCAGAGATTGCCGCTGTTATCGGTCCAACTCGATTGCCCAGTGCGTCCCCCGGGGACGTTTCCGGCGGCAGGCGTGCCCAACGTGCCGTAGACTCCAGGGTTGCCCCCAGACCCGCCGACCGCGCTGCTTCCGCCCATCCATGTCCATTCGAATGGCGCGGTTTGCTGCGCGTGGGCGATGGCGGCAAAGGCGAAGAGCAGGCAGAGGGCGAGAAGCGCGCTTGCGGATAGCTGTATGCCGCCGGAGCGCGGCGCTGTTTGCAAAGCGGACGATAACTGCAACGTGGGATTCTTCATCTTCGTTCTCCAAACTGGCTGGCGCGCAACTGGGGCGTTCGCGCTGACGCTGAGTAAGAAAAAAGGTACGCAAGAAGTGTAAATCCTTCTCCGTCAGTTTGTCGCGCGGAGTTGAGAGATTCACGGTTTATTCATGGAGAACGGGGTATCCGAAGGAATCGCCTCGATGTTACCGGGGTGCCGGATACTGTCGAAGAGATCGGAAAGGGATGCTGTCTGGAATGCGTCCTCACCCCTCGTGCCCCGCGTCCGGATTGTCGAAGCGCGTGAACCGGGAGATGAAGTTCAGGTAGACCGTGCCCGTGGGTCCGTTGCGTTGCTTGGCCAGGATGATCTCCGCCTTGGCCCGCTCCGACTCGCTCATCTCCTCGTCGCGGTTGTAGTAAGACTCGCGGTGGATGAAGGCCACCACGTCGGCGTCCTGCTCGATCGATCCCGACTCGCGCAGATCGCTGAGCATGGGCCGCTTGTCGTCGCCGCGCCGCTCGCTGGCGCGGGAAAGCTGAGAGAGAGCCACCACCGGCACGTTCAGTTCCTTGGCCAGAGCTTTCAGCCCGCGCGAGATGGCCGAGACCTCCTGGGTACGGTTCTCGTAGTTCTTGCGCCCCGACGAGGGCACCGTGGCCGACATCAGTTGCAGATAATCCACCACCACCAGGTCCAGCCCGCCTCTGTTCTGCTTGAAGCGCCGTGCCTTGGCCCGCATCTCGGCCAGCGAGATGCCCGCCGTGTCGTCGATGTGCAGCCGCGATTCGACCAACTGCTCCAGCCCCCGCTCCAGCTTGTCCTTGTCCTCGCGGCCCAGGAAGCCGGTTTGCAGCTTGCGCTGGTCCACCCAGGCCTGCGAGGCAAGCATACGGCGTATCAGCGACTCCCGGCTCATCTCCAGGCTGAATACGGCCACCTTGGCTTCATGATTCACCGCCGCGTTCTGCGCCATGTTGATGGCCAGCGCGGTCTTGCCCATCGAGGGGCGGGCGGCAACGATTATCAATTCGCCCTTCTGAAGGCCGCTGGTCATGCGGTCGAATTCGATGAAGTCGGTGGCCAGCCCAGTGACCTCGCGGCTCTGTTTGTAAAGGTTGTCGATGCTTCCGAAGGAGTTGGCGACAATCTCCGCCACGCTCTGGAGTCCGCCGCTGATTCCCTTTTCGCTCACCTCCATCAGTTGCGATTCCGCCGCGCCGAGCACATCCAGGGCCGTCTCGCCCTGATCCGCGGCCCGCGCGATCGCCGCCGAGCAGATCAGCATCAGCCGTCTCAGCAGGCTCTTGTCCTTGACGATGCGGATGTACTCTTCGATCACCGGGCGGCGCGGCAATCCCTCTGTCAGCGAGGCCAAGTAAGCCACGCCGCCCACCGACTCGACCTCCTTGTAGCGGGAAAGCTCGTTGGCCAGGGTCACAATGTCCACGGCCCGCTGCGCGTCCATCAGCTCCGTCATGCGCAGGAAGATGCGCCGATGCGAGTCGAGCGAAAAATCTTCGGCATCGATCTTTTCCGCCACCTCGGCGTGGGCCGCGTTGTCCAGCAGAATCGCGCCCAGAATCGTCTTTTCAGCGTCAACGTTGGCGGGCAGGCCCGTGTCGAGCGCCAGGTTGGGAAGGGTGGCCATATCTTGTCAAGATTAGGCGGAGCGGCGGCTGTGCGGATTTGGAAATCTAGGAAAACGCGGTCGGGAAGGCGGGGAATTCGCTTGAAATAGCCATAAATTATGGCTATAATTGTAATATATGAACATCGGGACCGCCGAAGCCAAAAATCGTTTCACCGAACTGCTCCGCATCGTCGAGGATGGCGAGCCAGTGGTCATAACCCGCCACGGACGTCCCGTCGCCCAACTTGGTCCGCCGCCCGCCGCGCCCCGCAAGGTGCGCTTTGGCGGCATGAAGGGCCGCATCCACTTGCTCCCCGGCTGGGACGATCCAATTACAGAGGAAGAGCTTCTGGGTGAGGACGATTGAACGGTGAAGCTCCAGCGTGTGGGAACCTCCTTGATACGCACATAGCTCTCTGGGCGCTAGAATCTCCCGAGGCGCTCTCAGCGTCGGCGCAACGGGCCATTCTAGCCGGACCCAATCTCCTCAGCGTCGTCTCCTACTGGGAAGTCGTCGTCAAGAACATGAAAGGCAAGCTTGATGTAGGCGATCCGCGCACCTGGTGGCTCGATGCGCTCGATCAACTCGTCGCCACGCCCCTGGTTCTGCGCCCATCGCACATCGCCGCCTTTTGCGGATTGCCGCCGATTCACAAAGACCCGTTCGACCGTATGCTGATCGCGCAAGCCACGGCGGAGAAGCTGGCGCTGGTCAGCAGCGACGCGGAGATTGCGCAGTATGCCTCGAAAGCGTTGCGGATCGTGTGCTGAGGGTGAGTTATACCGGCAAGTTACATCCCAATCGCGGTTTGCCCTTCTATTCATCCGAGCAATCCGCGCGGGCACAGTTACCGCGCTGAAATCCGCGCTCGCTGTCTCTGTAACTCCCGATAAACTTCGCTCTTGGACTTTCCCATCTCGCGCGCCAGCCGTTTGAGCGCTTCCTTTTCGTCCACGCCGTTCTCGGCCTGGATATGCGCGACTCGCTCCGCGATGGTTTCGGCGGGGCCATCACCGGCCTGCGCACGGATGCGCGGTCCCGCCTCGACCAGCAGCGTGATCTCGCCGCGGATGCGGTCGCGGCCGGCCAGCTCCCGCCGCGCCTCGGCCACGGTTGCGCGCAGAAACTCCTCGTGAATCTTGGTCAGTTCGCGGGCCACGGTCACGCGCAAATCCGCGCCCCAGACGGCTTCCAGATCGGCCAGCGTCTCCAGTATCCGGTGCGGCGCTTCGTAAAAAATCAACGTCCGCGCCGTCTCCGATTTGCCCGTCTCGGCGGCCAGGGCCTCGATGCGGCTGCGCCTTGCCCCGGCCTTCTCCGGCAGAAAGCCGATAAAATGAAACTCCCCGCTCGGCAGACCGGAGGCCACTAGCGCGCTGAGCGCCGCATTGGCGCCGGGGATGGGAATCACCGCCACGCCCGCCCCGATCGCCTCCTCCGCCAGCCAGCTTCCCGGGTCGCTGATGCCCGGCATTCCCGCGTCGGAAACCAGCGCGATGCGCCCTCCCGCCCGCAGCGCTTCCACAAGTTCCGCCGCTCGGTCGCGCTCGTTGTGCTGGTGGCAGCTTACCGTCGGGGTCGCAATCTCAAAGCGGTTGAGCAGCTTTTGCGTTTGCCTGGTATCTTCGCAGGCGATTCGGTCCGCTTGCCGCAACACTTCGAGAGCGCGCAGCGTAATGTCGCCCAGGTTGCCGATGGGGGTGGCAACCAGGTAGAGGCCAGGCGAAATCCGATCTGCCGGGTCGGGGAGCATGGGCGGCCGTCAGTCTCCGGCTTCCTGACCGGCTTCCTCGCGCTCCAGTCGCCGCTGCTCGGCCAGCAGCGACATCGCGCTCATCAGGTTCTGTACGCTCACAATGCCCAGCACCCGCCCGCTGTCGGCCACTGGGATCAGGGAAAGCCCGCGACCGGCCTGGAGGCGGCGGATGGTGGCGCCCAGTGTATCCTCCGGCCGCGCCACCTGAAAGGCTCTGGACATTACCGCTTGGATATAGCCGTTGCCGTCGTTGCGCAGCGCGTCCACAATGCGCTGCCGACTCACGATGCCCACCAGTTGCGGACCCCGAACCACCGGAAAGTCCTCTTGCAAGGAGTGAACGCAGCGAGACAGTGCGCCAACCAGCGTGTCGGACGGCGAGAGCGTGGCAAAATCGGTCAGCATCACCTCGCGCATATGCACCGTGTCCACCACCGATTGATACACCGTCCCCTGATCCTCGATGGGCGCGCCGATGAGAATGAAGAATCCGGCAATCGCAAGCCACGGGCTGTGCAGCGACATACCGCCCATCATGGCCGCCAGAGCCAGAGCCTGACCCACGGCCGCCGAAACCCGCGCACTTGGCGTCAATCCAAGCCGGCGGGCAAAACTTCCCCGCAGCAGCCGTCCGCCGTCCAAAGGATACGCGGGCAAAAGATGAAGGGCCGCCAGGCCAACCTGCATCCACACCATGCCGCGCACCAGAAACCCCGCTCCAATCCACGGATGGGCAAAGAGTTGAACATCGCCTGCCGCGCCCAGAAACGCCGCCGTCAGCATCAGAGCCGTGATCCCGTTCGCCGCCGGACCGGCCAGCGCCAAGGCAAACTGCCCGCCGCCTTGGTTGGACTTCTCCTGGCTATCGGGATCGGCGTAGGCAAACAGGCCGCCTATGGGTAGAAGCAGAATCGCGCGCAACCGCAAGCCCAGCCACGCCGCCGTCAGCAGCCGCGCCGTCTCGCGCACGGCAACCGCCGCCAAAAGCGCCAGAAATAGCCCTAAGCCCCGCAATACCCCTTCGTTTGAACTCAACCAAAGACACACCGCCGCAAGCAGCGGGAAAAAGGCGTGTACGCGCAACTCCACGCCCATCCAGCGCCCCAGCGGAATCGTCCAGCCTCGCATATCTCGATTGTAGTAGGTCGCGCCCCGCGGCGCTTCCGCTATGCTGATCTGCGATGCGCATCGTCTCCGGTTCCCTCCGTTCCCGCGCCCTTAAAGCCCCATCGGGGTTAGCCACCCGGCCCACTTCCGACCGCCTCCGCGAGACCCTCTTCAACGTCATCGCGCCCCGCATCCTGGGAGCCGCCTTTCTCGACTTGTATGCCGGATCGGGCGCCGTCGGCATCGAAGCCCTCAGCCGCGGCGCCGCCGGCGTGACCTTTGTCGAACGCGCCCCTGCGGCCCTCAAGGCCTTGCGCGCCAACCTCGGCGCGTTGGGCATCGATGCCGGATTTCGCATCGATGCCGGCAGCGTCGCCGCGTTCCTCAAGCGATCCAAAACCGCCCCTCTCCCCACCGCCTTCGATCTGGTCTTTCTCGATCCGCCTTGGAATGCCGCCGACGAATACGCCCTTTGCCTCGATCTGTTGGGCGGCGCCGTCGACCTGCTGGCCCCCGACGCGCTGGTGGTCGCCGAACATCCTCGAAAAGGGGGCCGCAAGCAGCCGCTCGAAGACCGCTACTCCACGCTCCGTCGCACCCGCCTGCTCGAACAAGGCGATGCGGCCTTGAGCTTCTACCAAGCCGTCGCCTTCTGATTTGTGGAATATTCGTTCGACTTCAGCGTTCCTTGAAGCCGAATAGAGAACGGAAGTCGGACTGAAGCTGGAACGATATAATTTCAATTACGGTACGAAAAAGGGTGCCGCGGGAATGCGGAAGTTCACATTCAACAGAGGTGTACGATCATGCGCGCTGCGTTTTCTTGCCTGGTTTTGATTCTCGGACTATCGACGTCATTGTCTTGCAACAGTATTACCGCCAATCTCGCCGTTACGCGCGCCAGCGCGCAGACCGCCTGCAACGTCAACTACGCGATCGCGCCGCAAAGCTCGAGCGCCTTCGGAGCGACCCTGGCCATCGACAACACCGGAACCACCGCCTGGACCAGTTGGACCCTGAGCTGGACCTTCGCCAACGGACAGACGATTTCGTCGATATGGAACGGGGTCGAATCGCAGAGCGGCGCGGTTGTAACTGTCGCCAGCGAGAGTTACAACGGCGCCATCGCCGCCGGCGGCGCCCTTACCACGGTCGGCTTCAACGGAACCTGGAATGGAACCGCCAACGCCATCCCGACCGCGTTCACGATCAACGGAACGGCCTGCTCGGTCAACGGCGCCTCGGGAACGGGCAGCTTTACGATCGCTCCCTCGCCGAGCAGCCTGTCTGTCGCCGCTGGCGGCAGCGCCACCGATACCGTAACAATAACCGATATAAGTCCGTTCGCCGGCGCTGTAACTCTGTCCGCCTCCGGCCTCCCCGCGGGAGTTACCGCAGCCTTTGCAACCAACCCCGCCACCGGCGGCAGCGTGGTTACATTCACGGCCGGCAGCTCGGCCGCCGCCACCTCCAGCCCGGTAACTGTCACCGTCACCGGAACCTCCGGTTCGCTGACCGAAACCGCAACCATCGCGCTGACCGTGACCGCCATTCCCCCCATCTCTGTCGGCTTTTCCACGCCGCCACCCGCTTCCATCGCGTTCGGGAACACGGCCTCGCTGGCTGCGTCTGTGAGCAACGATCCAGCAAACGCCGGAGTGAACTGGAGTTGCCTGCCTGCCGGGGGCTGCGGATCGTTCAATCCGGCGAAAAGCGCTAGCGCGGCCGCGACAATCTACACGGCGCCTACTTCCGTCCCTTCTGGCGGCAGCGTGACCATCATCGCGACCTCCGTCTCCAACAGCTCGGTTAGCGTCGCTGCCGCGGTGCAAATCGCGGTCTCGACGATCGCTATCAACGGCAAAGGCGGCAGCGGCACCTTCTATGGAGTCGGCGCCATCAGCGGCGGGGGAGGCAACAGCCGCCTCCTTTACGATTATCCCAGCGCCCAACAGTCCGACATTCTGGATTACCTCTTCAAGCCCGGGGTCGGCGCAAACATCCAGATACTGAAGGTCGAAATCGGAGGAGGATCGGATTCCACCGACGGTTCGGAGTCTAGCATCGAGCCTTCTCAGGGAACGATCGATTGCGACACCGGCTACGAGTGGTGGCTGATGGAACAGGCGCTGGCGCGCAATCCGAACATCAAGTTCTACGCGCTGGCGTGGGCCGCCCCCGGATGGCTGGGCGGATGGTGGAACGCCAGCGCGGCCGACTATCTGGTCTCTTACTTGAAGTGCGCGCAATCCCATGGGTTGACCATCAACTATTTGGGCGGGTTCAACGAGGACGATGGAGTCGGCACCGGCGCCTGGTGGGAGGGGTTGAGGTCGACTCTCAACGCCGAGGGATTCGCCTCTACCCAATTCGTCGGCGGAGACCTGACAGGTGCGAATATGAAGGACTGTTTTTATGTCATAGTTGGAGCCTTGCAAAATGACCCCGCGTGGGCCGCGGTCATGCCCTATGTAGGCGGTCATTACCCGTGTGCCGGCGGCAATGTCCAAAACCCGTCCAACGCGGAGACCTGTTTCTTGCAAACCGCCACCGCCGCGCTCGGAAAGCCGCTGTGGCAAAGCGAGGGAAGCGGTCAGGACTACAACTCAGGCGCCGGCGACGCGATCCGTTCCATCGTGCGCGGCTATACAGACGGCAACCTGGTGGAATTCACCAACTGGCCATTGATCGCCGCCCTGTATCCAGGTCTTCCCTACGACACCAATGGCCTGATCTGGGCCGATCAGCCCTGGTCGGGATGGTACTCGGTTGGCCCCACCGCTTGGGCCATCGCACAAGTGACCCAGTTCACGCAGCCCGGTTGGACATTCATCCCCGCCGCCAGCGGTTACCTGGGTGGGAACGAGCCCAACGGAACCTACATGACGCTGATGTCGCCCAACGGCGCCGACTACTCAACCGTCATTGAGACCACCACGGCTACCACCGCACAGACCGTGAATTTCAGCGTTGCCGGCGGATTGTCGACCGGCCCCCTGCAAGTTTGGACAACCAACCTCGGTTCCACAAGTCCGACGGATTGGTTCAAACGCCAGTCGAGCGTTGTAACCCCGATCGTCTCGTCGAGCGGCGCCACCTATTCGCTTACCCTGCAACCCAACTTTGTGTATTCGATCACCACACTCGCCACAGGGGGAAAAGACGCCGCGGCCAGTCCCATCCCCGCTTCCGCGGAGATGAGCCTTCCCTATTCCGACAGCTTCGCGGAATACCCGGCCGGCGCGGAGGCAAAGTATCTGGCCCAGATCCAAGGAGACTTCCAAAGCCAGCCTTGTGTGGGACAAACCGCCAATAACTGTATAACTCAGGTGGTTCCCGATGCGCCATCGGTTGGCTTCGACGGTCTGGTCGGCACGCCCTGGGCCGTCTTGGGCGACGTGTTTTGGTCCAACTACACCGTGTCGGTCGACGCCCTCTTGGAGCAATCGGGCGCGGTTTTCCTCGCCGGTCTGGTAAGCGCCCCCGGCGATACCAACCCCGCCGGCAATCTCCCCGAGTACTTCAACGGCTATTCCATACTGGTCGGCAGCAACGGTGCATGGTCGCTCCTCAAGGATTCCGTCTCCAGTGCCCCAACTCCATTGTCCAGCGGTTCCGTTGCCGCCCCGGGGCTGAATGCCTGGGTCAAACTGACTATGACATTCAACGGTACCAATGTAAGTGCGAGCATCGATGGCATACAGGTCGCAAGTGTCACCGATTCCACTTACTCGGCCGGACAGGTCGGATTCGGCGTCGCGGGATGGCAGACCGCCCAATTTTCCAACCTCAGCGTCGCGCCGGAGCCGCAGAGCTTTAAGATTGCCTCTTCGGCTCCAAATCTCTCCGTCGCGCAGGGCGGCAGTGTCATCGATTCAGTCAAGGTAACCGCCGCAAGCTCGTTTGACGGCACAGTAAGTTTCTCCGTATCTGGGTTGCCTGGCGGAGTGACTGGCGTCTTCTCTCCCGCAACCGGCGCCACTGGCAGCGTATTGACTCTGACGGCCGGCGGCAACGCCGCTCCCGGAACCTACCCGGTCATCGTCACTGGAACCGCCGGCGCACAGACCGCAACCGCCGGCATCATGCTGACTGTAGTCGTGGACCCCTGCCTCATCGTTCCCTATATTGCCTTGAATGGTGTCTGGAACCAGATGCCCGAAAGCACGGTCACGGCGCCTCTGGGAACCTCCGTGGACCTCGGCCCCTGGCCGACCACCGGCGGGAGCTGGAGTTGGACCGGCCCCAACGGCTTCACCTCCACCTCCCGCGAGATCGACAACATCGCGCTGCCTTCGGCGACGAATACTTACTCCGCGACTTATACGGTTGGCAGTTGCACCAGTACGCAGCCCTTTGTAATCACTGTGGGAACCGGGGCCAACCCGATCATCCCCTATATCGCGGTGAATGGAGTCTGGAACCAGACGCCCGAAAGCGCTGTCACCGTGGCGCGGGGAACATCCGTGAACCTCGGCCCCTGGCCGCTCAGCGGCGGAAGCTGGAGCTGGACCGGCCCCAACGGCTTCACTTCCACCTCCCGCGAGATCGATAACATCGCGCTGCCCGCCGCGACCGACATTTACACGGCGACTTACACGGTGAGCGGCTCCTCTTACACGCAGGCGTTCACTATCACGGTCGACTGATCGGGAGCGGAGCGTCTCGGATTCCGATTCTGGAACCTGGGATGCTCCGTTCTTCTATCCGCCATGCACCCGCCACTAAATTCCATTCAAGAACGGCGGGATGGCGCGAACAAGATCGCTACCTCTGTGCCGACAACGCCCCTCGCGCCAGGGCGGGAACTGTTCTCGTTTATCCCCTCGACTCGGCAACCATGGCGGACTACACGCGCTCCAATCCCCACACCGCAAGGCGCAGCGCGGGGGTAAGCAACATCATCAGCGCGTAACGTCCCACAAACATCATGAACAGGTAGCTCACCCAGATGGGAATCCGGTCGTAGGACTGGACGGCGTTGTATGGGAGCATATTGCGCACCACGCGGCTGCCGTCGAGAGGAGGAATGGGGAGCAGGTTGAAGATGCAGAGCGAAAGATTGATGAGTATGGCCAGAGTGCAGAGCAGCGCCAGGGGTTGCGGGGTGAACTCGGCGACCGGGCTGAGAGCGGCAAAAAAGGAGTCGAGAACCAGCCTTTGCCCGTTGGGCAGCGCGACGGCCATAACTGCCAGCACGGTAAAGGCGGCGAACGCGAGCAGCAGATTCGAGGCCGGACCGGCCAGTGTGGTCAGGTTGTCGTCGCGGACGATTTTGCGGAAGTTGCGGGTGGTGATCGGGGTGGGTTTGGCCCAGCCGACCAGCATCCCGCCGAAGAAACTCAAACCGATGAAGGGGCCGAAGATCATCAGCGCGGGAAAGAGAAGGGTGCCGATGGGGTCCACGTGGTACATGGGGTTGAGCGTGATGCGGCCTTGCATCCGCGCGGTCTGGTCGCCCAGGCGAGAGGCCATCCAGGCGTGGGCGCACTCATGCACGCTGAGCGAAAAGATAAGCAGCACGAACTCGAAGACTGCTATAACGAAGGCGCTGGATTGCAAACGGACTCTCCATAGGCTGTAAATATCAGGTTAGCATGGAGGGTGCCGCGATCACGCGCGCTCCGCGGGGAAGTTGCCGACCAGTTCACCCGCGGCCACGTGCTGGCCGGCGAGGACTATGGCGTGGCTGGCGATGCGCGCGGCCGGGCCGATCACGGTGGGGGACAGTTTGACCTCGCCGAAATCGTGCGCGGCGTGGCTGTGCGAGTAGATGCGGGCAAACGAGCCGATCACCGCGCCCTTGCCGATGGCGATGCCGCCGCGGTCGTTGAGCAGGGCCCGCTGGCGGATGGTGACCCCCTCCTCGATGGTCAGGTTGTAGCCGAAGGTCAGATCGATGCCGTGGTAGATCCTGACCCCCGCGCCGATGCGCGCGAAGATGTGACGGCCCAGCATGGAGCGGAAGCGCAGGCCCAGCCAGTGGTTGATGCCGATCGGAGAGCGGTCGAACATCTGCCAGAACCAGAGCAGCGGCTTGCGCTGGGCAAAACGGTCGCGGTCGGCGTCGGGAAAATGCTCCGCTTCGAGGGTCACGTTTTCCGGGTCGAGCGAGAGGCCGACAACGTTGCCGGGCAGCTCCGAGGTAAGCGTGAGGTTGAGCTTGCCGCCGTGCGGACGGCCCAGGTAGAGCTGGTAAAGCTGGTCGCGGACGATCTCCGCGCGGCGCTCCGGGGACTGGTGGCGGGTAAACTCGTCGTCGAGAAACTGAAGCCAGCGGCGATAGACCTCTTCGGCTTCGGGGGCTGGATGCGGGACATTGTTGGTGTTTGCCATACGGATTGGAAGATACACCATGAGGGTGGGAGAAGGGTAGCAGTGCAATGCGCACACGCATTGCAAAGCCCGCGGGAGTATTCGCAATCGCTGGATCGGTATGCTTATCTGCAATACAATCCGATGAGCATGGTCTATATGCCCGCCAACAAGCAAATTCGGTGCCCCGGAGCCTGTACTCACCGCAGTCGAAGTATCCGGATTTTCGGACCGGGGAGTCGATGGGGGTTCAGGTTCTCGATTTTGAGGCCCGCGACGCATGGGAGCGGTTGGCCTTCGCCGGCTTGGAATCGCGCGTTCCCACTCTTGCGGACAATTCCATAACCGTCGCGTACCGGACCGCGCGGCGAAGCGAAAATTCATGCCAACCTGTATACATCCCGGCGGCAATGCGTTCAAATCGTAGTATGCCGGAAAGAACGCCCAGGTTTCAGACAAGCGCGGAAGGCGCTGCCCGCTCCGCTCTGCTCATCGCCGGTGCAACCTTCGCCGCCGAGATCGGCAAGGCCATTGTGGGCGGCTTGCTGGGCCGCCACGGACACCTGGATTGGTTCACGGCATTCAAAGCGGCGGCGTTGCTGGGATTGGCATCGTATGCAATCCTGTTCTTCTATTTGCTTTTCGGCATCCGCGCCGACCGCCCCCAAAAGGCGCATCCCGCCCCCGCTCGCGGAAGGCAAGGCATCCCGCTTGCCGGTTTTGCGGCCATGGAGTATTTTTGGCTGCTTTTGAATCGGACGATCCTGGTCTTCTTTCAGCCGGAAGGTCTCTACGGATGGACGGTGCATGGACCGGTAGCTTGCCTGCGGCCGAGATACTTTCAAAGATACGCGGACAGGCTTGAAGACCCGGAAGCGATCGACTTCCCGGAGGTCATTCAACGTCTGGCGGGGCTAAGGAAGGGCGGATTCTTCATCCCGCGCGAGGAGATCGTCTCCGCCCAACTCATCCCCAAACGCAAGTGGGGCATGGGGCCGATCCCCCACTCCGGCCGCATCGAACTGCGCCTGGCAACCGGAGAACGCCGGGAGTTCATCCTCCTGGGCAGCGTCGATCCGGAGGCCATTCAGAAGCGCATTCTGGAGTGATGCGACCGCCATCGCGCAAGCGCGTCCGGTGCGGCGTCAGGCCGTCGCGGTGACCATCACGTCCCAGAACAGAACCTTGTTGGGCGCGTTGAACAAACCGTAGGACATATCGGTCTGGAGCATATGATCGACATCCCATAACTCGGTATGGGCGCCGAAACCGAGATCCCGGAAGACCAGCACTCCGGTTCTGCCGTTCAACGCTTGCTTCATCGCCGCGAGGTTGCGCCGGCCACCGCCATCGTCCGCGCTGATCTCTTCTCCCACGCCGTAACTCTGCGTCAGGAACCAATTCATCTCGTCCACCGCCAGCAGGTAGAAGTTCGTGCCCAAGTTGGTGGTAATGGACGAGTTTCTTCGCCGGTTGCTCCTGGGGCCGATGTTCGCGCCCCCGGCGGTTAGTGCGTGGCTCATCTGGACGCAGCACGGCGTTCCGGGCGTCTGGTCCATGAACGCTTTCAGCGGTCCGGTCAGTGGGCGGCGGGGATAGAAGCGCTTCACTGTGTCCCATTCGAGGGATATTTGCGGCATTGCGGGCCTCCACGATTGTCGTCAAACAGGGCGATTGTACCGAAGCGCCATTGGGCGCGGCAAGGGCAAAAAAGAGAGGGCGTGAAGTCAAGGCGTATCGCCATTTGTCAAGCGTCCTCCGAACGCAAGCCAGTTATCGAACCGGACCGCCCCCGATTTTTCCGGCGCCGAAACCGCCCCGCGCTGATACACTCTGTGAATGTTCGCGGATACAATGGTTCGCCTCCGCATTAGACCCCAATGACCGTAAATCCTCCGCTTACTACCATCAACGACCTCTTTCGCCGCGTCGCCTCGGCGGCTAATCCGCGCGCCGTGCTCTGGCAGGACGAGCACGGCCAATGGCTGCCTATCTCCTCGGACCGGATTTATCAGCGGGTTCGGGCGCTGGCCGAAGCCTTTCTCGGTTGGGGCGCGCAAAAAGGCGACCGCATCGCCCTGATCGCCGAGAACCGCTGGGAGTGGGCGGTCACCGACTTCGCCGCGCTGGCCATCGGGGCCGTCGATGTGCCCATCTATCCCACGCTGCCCGGCGAACAGATCGCCGCGCTGATCGAGGACGCCGGTTGCCGCATCGCCGTGGTCTCCACGCGCCAGCAATTCGACAAGCTGAACGCCGTCCGCGACCGCACCCAGCTTGAACGCATCGTTCTCATGGACTCCGCCGCGCCGCCGCCAGGGGCGGTCGCCTTCAGCGATCTGCTTGCCGGCGCCGATGCCCGCGGCGGCGAGCGCGACCCGGCCTTCGACGCGCGGATGCGCTCCGTGGAGCCAAACGACCTGGCCACGCTCATCTACACATCTGGAACCACCGGCGAACCGAAAGGCGTCATGCTGACCCACGGCAATATCGCGGCGAACCAGAATTATGCGGCCGCGGAGTTCAACTTCACTCCCGCCGATGCCTGCATCTCCTTCCTGCCGCTCTCCCACATCACCGCCCGCGCGCTGGACTACGAGATGTACCTGCATGGCGCGCAACTGGCCTATTGTTCGCAATTCGACCGGCTGCCGCTAGCCATGCGCGAGATTCGGCCCACAGTCATCGTCGGCGTCCCGCGAGTCTTCGAGAAGATTCGCCAGGAGGTCGAGCGGCGGGCCGCCCTTTCGCCGCTCAAAAAGCGGATTCTGGCCTGGGCCATCGGCTTGGGAGCGAAGTACCGGGAGACGGTTTACGCCGGCCGCCGGCCCTCCGCGCCGCTCTGGAGGCTGGCCGACAAGCTGGCTTACTCCAAGGTGCGCGAGGCCTTCGGCGGGCGGGTGAGAATTTTCGTCTCCGGCGGCGCGCCGCTGGGCTTGGATACCGCGCGATGGTTCGCCTCGGTGGGCATCGCTCTCTGGGAGGGCTACGGCCTCACCGAAACTTCGCCGGTGATCGCCGTCAACTCGGCTGCGCATCATCGCATGGGCGCCACCGGGATGCCGCTGCCCAACATTCAGTTGAAGTTGGCGGCGGATGGGGAGCTGCTGGTTCGCGGGCCGTCGGTCTTTGCCGGCTACTGGAAGAAGCCGGAGGACACGGCGGAGTGCTTCGACGAACAGGGCTGGTTCCGCACCGGCGACATCGCCCGCATCGACGAGAATGGATTCCTGTTCATCACCGACCGCAAGAAGGAACTGCTGAAAACCTCGGGCGGAAAGCTCGTGGCCCCGCAGCCGATCGAGAACAAACTCAAGAACAGCATACTGGTGGCCCATGCCGCTTTGGTCGGCGACCGGCACAAGTTCATCTCCGCGCTGATCGCGCCCAACTTCGCCGCGCTCGAGGAGTGGGCCGCGCAGTGCGACCTCAAGGCCGCATCCCGCGCCGAATTGCTGGCCGACGGCCGCGTGATTGCTGCTTACGATGAGATTGTCCGCGCGGTCAACGCCACCCTGGCCAACTTCGAGACGGTAAAGCGCTTCCGCCTGGTCGCCGAGGAGTGGACCCAGGAATCGGGCGACCTGACCCCCTCCATGAAGCTCAAGCGGCGCGCCATCGCCCAGCGTTACGCGGCGGAGATCGCCGCCCTCTACGCCGACGAGGCAACCGCGCGCGGCGAGTAGGCGGGCATCTTCGACAAGCCCGGATTGGATAGAATACCCAATTGTGGAGGAACAAATTGGCGTCGGACTCTCTCTTTCCCGATCGGCGGCCGGGCGGCGATGGCATCCTGCCCTCTCAGGAAATCCGCGATCTCATCGACAGCGGCAAGATACTGGGCGCCGGCATCGCGGAAGAACAGATTCAGCCGTCGAGCATCGATCTGCGGCTGGCCAACCAAGCGTATCGCGTTCACGCCAGCTTCCTTCCCGGCAAAGCCGCCACTCTACTGAGTAAAGCGAAAACAAGCGGTATGCTTATCGAAACCATCGACATCTCCAACCCTACGCTATTGGAGCGGGATGCAATCCATATCGTTCCCCTGATGGAAAGCTTGGCGCTTCCCCCGAGCGTTTATGGAATTGCCAACCCCAAGAGTTCGACCGGAAGATTGGATATCTTTACCCGCCTGATCTCCGAATACGGCGACGAATTCGAGCGTGTGCCGAGGGGCTACTGCGGCGGGTTGTACATTGAAGTGGTTTCTCAGACATTTCCAATTCTCATTCAAGCTGGAATGAAACTCAATCAGTTGCGTTTTGGACGGGGAAGAAGAGATTTCGCCGGCGACGACAGGCTCAGGCAATTGGGGCTTGTCGATAACACCGACGAAGACACCGGCCAGGTCAGCATAGATCGAGGGCTGCGTATCACGGTCGACCTTCAGGGATGCGGCTCCGGCATAGTCGCATACAAGGCAAAACGAACTTCCACGCCGATCGACCTCGGCAAGATCGACTATTACGACGCCGCTGAGTTCTGGGAGCCAATCTACAAGAACGGCAAGCGTCAATTCATACTTCAGCCCAGGGAGTTTTACATCCTGGCTTCGAAACAACGGATTCGCGTCCCCGCCGACCTTGCCGCGGAATTGCTTCCATACGACTTGGCCTCTCAGGAATTCCGCGTTCACTATGCAGGCTTCTTCGACCCAGGCTTTGGATACGGCGAGGATGGGAAAGTGCCTGGGACCAGGGCCGTGCTCGAAGTGCGCGCGAGTCATATGCCGATCCTGTTGGAGGACGACCAGTTTGTAGGTCGTCTGAATTACTACAATATGGCTTCGACGCCCCATAAAGTGTATGGCGGCGCCATAGGATCGTCTTATCAGCGGCAAGGGCTGGCGCTCAGCAAGCAGTTCAAGCGAGATACCGTGGCGGTTTCCCGCCCGGCGTCGATCGTCGCTTCCTTGTCGAGGGACATCGACGAAGATTTACCTCCCATGGATGCCCTAACATCGCAACGGATCGGGAATATCGACGACCGCGAGGAGAAAGCGGTTCTCAAGCTCGATTCCCTGGACATCCTCCCCGAGCGATCGTTGGCCGCCAAGAACCCTCGATCCATGTAACGGAGCGGTGAGTTACCCCGCCTTCACTTTCGGGGGAGTCTTCTTGGCCAACTTCGCGGCTTCGTGCCTCTGCCTCTCCGCCGAATCCTCTTCGGGATTGTCGAAGACTCGCTCCGCGGACTCTTCCTCGTCGCGCCGCGTGAAGAAGCGCGAACCGGCAAGGTTGCTCTCGCCCATTACGTGCAGGCGCAAAAAGTTGGTCGAGCCGGACTTGGTGCGGGTGCCGGCCACAATGCCGATCACTTCGCGCGGCTTGACGTAGCCGTTCCGCTCCAGCAGATTCTCCGCGCACTCGACCAAGGCTTCCGTGGAGTTGAGCTTGGGGCAGCGGATAGGGGTGGTGCCCCACAGCAGGTTGAGGCGGTTAATGGTGACCTCGCTGGGGCTGAGGGCGAAGATGGGCGATGTCGGGTGGTACTTGGAGAGCTGGCGCGCCGTCTGGCCCGATTCGGTGAAAAGCGCGATGCCCCGCAGGTCCAGGTCGTCGGCCGCGTGCGCCGTGGCCTCGCAGATGGTCTCGGCGATCGACAGATGGGAACGGCGCTGCTGGCGACGATCGATGAAGTTCTGTTCCTTGATATTGCGCTCCGCGTCGCAAACGATCCGCCCCATCATCGAGACGGCCTCGATCGGGTATTTGCCCATGGCCGACTCGCCGGAGAGCATCACCGCGTCCGTGCCGTCGTAGACCGCGTTGGCCACGTCGGAGACCTCGGCCCGCGTGGGCCGGGGATTCTCGATCATCGACTCCAGCATCTGCGTCGCCGTAATCACCGGCTTGCGGTACTCGGCCGCGCGCCGGATGATGTGCTTCTGGATGGCCGGAACCTGCTCCGGCGGCAACTCCACGCCGAGGTCGCCGCGCGCCACCATGATGGCGTCGGAGACGGTTAGAATGCCGTCCAGGTCCTCGATCGCCTGGGGTTTTTCCAGCTTGGCGATGATCCACGTCTCCCTCCCCAGGGCCGCCACCCGGTTGCGCACCAGGCGAACGTCCTCGGCGGTGCGCACAAAGGAGACGGCGATGGCGTCCACGCCGTTCTTCAGCGCGAATTCCAGGTCGTCGGCGTCCTTGTCGGTCAGCGAGGTAACGCGGACCGGAATGCCGGGCAGATTGATCCCTTTCTTCTCGCCCAGCAGCCCGCCGTTGACGATCTCGCACACCACATCGTCCCCCACCACTTCGTGAACGCGCAGCTCGATCAGGCCGTCCGAGAGCAGGATGCGCGAACCTTGCTCGACGTTCTCCGCCAATGTCTTGAAAGTGGTGCCCACCAGCGCCGCCGTGCCCGGCACTTCGCGCGGAGTGATGGTAATGCGCCCCCCCGCCTTGAGCGGAACCGGCTGATGATCCTTCAACGTCGAGGTGCGAATCTTCGGTCCCTGCAAGTCGCCCAGAATGCACAGCGGCCTATTGATCTCCCGGCTCACCTTGCGGATCATCTGGATCAGCGCCAGTTTCTCTTCATGCGAACCGTGGGAAAAATTCAGGCGCACCACATCGATGCCCGCGCGCACCAGTTTCCGAAACACCGGTTCTGTGTTGGTGGCCGGGCCGAGAGTGGCGACGATTTTGGCGCGGCGTTGGGATGCGGCGTAGCTTGTGCCGAAGTCAGCGAAGGTCATGCGAAGGCTCCTATAACCGGTTGGGCAAAGAGTTTCAAATGGCCGAAGATGCCGTATGTGCCGAAGCCTGATGTGGGTGGTCTCCCTCATTGTACATGGGGAAGGAGGCAGACAAACGCTTGGCGGTGTCTCAATTTGAATTTGCATCCCACGGCGGCTGGCCCAGTCATCGTAATCGCTGTGAGGGATAAAAAATCGCGATGAGCCATAAAAGCCTGTGCCATAAAAACCTGTGCCTGTGCCCCGTTCATCGCAGCTTTATCGCGATGAGCGGGCGGGTGAGCCGGTT
>CAZMHC010000007.1:0-61649 GCA_964565955.1 uncultured Occallatibacter sp. | reverse complement strand
GGGTTTGTCGGGGTCGATGTTTTCTTTGTTATTTCCGGCTATCTTATCAGTTCAATCGTCTTTGCCGAGATTGCCGCTTCCCGCTTTTCGATTCTTTCCTTTTACGAGCGCCGCATCCGCCGAATTTTTCCGGCTCTTTTCGCTATGTTGCCGGCGTTCAGCGTCTTTGCGACGATCTACTTTCTTCCGGTAGAGCTTGTAAGTTATTGCAAATCGCTTCTTGCCGCTACAGTGTCTTCCTCGAACTTCTATTTCTGGCAACATTCCGGCTACTTCGATTCGCCCACATCGAACCCTTTGCTGCACACCTGGTCGCTTGCTGTGGAAGAGCAGTTTTATATCCTATTTCCGATATTCCTGGTGACGGTCCGCAAGTTTTTCCCGCAACGGTTGCGAACCGCAGTCGTTTCGCTCTTTATCGTTTCATTCGTGGTGAGCGCAATCGTCGTTTCCTTCGATCGAAACACCGCGTTCTATATGCCGTACACAAGAGCATGGGAACTCCTGATGGGAACGATGCTGTCTCTAAGAATGTTTCCTCGCTTGCGTTCCGCTTGGTTGCGAAATCTTGCGGTCATCTTCGGCACTGCAATGATCGTTTGGCCTGTTTTTTCTTACTCCAAGACCACATTGTTCCCTGGACTTAGCGCCTTCATTCCCTGCATGGGCTCTGCTTTGATTATTGGGGCTGGAGAATCCGGCTCGTCCCTGGTCGGTTCTCTACTCTCCTTTCGCCCCGTTGTTTTTATCGGATTGATTTCTTACTCCCTCTACCTGTGGCATTGGCCAGTCATCATCCTGCATGAAATGGGAATTCTTCTTGCCATGGGATCGACTCTTCCGCATCAATACGCAACTCTACTGACAGTGCGTCGGTATGACTGGATCATTGAAATATCCTTATCTCTCATGCTGGCGGTTCTATCCTGGAGATTCGTCGAACGCCCCTTTCGCAATGGTTCTCTGCGACTGACCGGAAGGCCACTGTTTATCCTGGCGGGGGCTGGTATGTTCACCTTTTCAGCGTATTCCTTGTCGGCAATGCTTGCCGGAGGATTCAAAGGACGCTTCTCGCCGGATAGCGTTCAACTGGCATCCTATCTGGATAACACCGAAGATAGAATGACAACGCGAGAGGGAGCCTGTTTTATCACCTCAGCATACAACTTCAAGGACTACGATTATCGGCTTTGCCTGCATCGGGAAGCCGCTAAAAGCAACTTTCTGCTTCTGGGAGACAGCCATTCCGCCGTTCTTTGGAAAGCATTGTCTTCCGCTTTTCCGGGCGCGAATATCATGCAGGCCAATACCAGCGGCTGCGGGCCATTCGTCCATGCATCCAATGGTCCCGATTGCGAAAAGATGATGAAATACATCTACCAGGATTATCTTTTGAAGCAGCCAATCCAGGGATTGCTTTTGGAAAAACGATGGGCCGCGAAAGACATTGGCGAATTGACAAGAACTGTCGAGTGGGCGAATCAGCATCGGGTTCCGGTCATTCTCTTCGGTCCCGTGCCGGAGTACGATGCTCCTTTGCCGCGACTCGAAGCGTATTCCCTAGCATGGAACCAACCGGACTTGGCAAGCGAGCATCGCGTGGACGGCTTTGAACGGATGGATAGGCAGCTACAGAGCCTATCTGCAAACTGGCATATCCCCTACGTTTCTCTTTATCAAGCGATTTGCAGCAATGAGAGTTGCACCCTGTATTCGGATTCCGAACACAAAGTCCCACTGATGTTCGACACAGACCATCTCTCGCCCGCCGGTTCCTCGCTTATTGTCCATCGCCTTATCGATCGAGGAGAACTTTCCTTGAACGGAAATGCTTCGGCCATGTAAGCGCGAGAATATAGCACGTATGCTATGGGGCAGCGCTCTCCGTCAATATCCTATAGGCCTCAGCGATAGCTTCCGCTTGAATTGCATATCCAGTTTTTGCGGCGACCGCAGTATTGGGTGCGCCGCCCGAAAGGTGAACTCTGTCCCAAAAACCCCAGCTATCCTGGTTTGCCAGATACGTCCCCGCTACGGTTCCCGCATAACCGCGAACGACTGTCATTTGCGATCCCGTTGAACAAGTGCCGGGGGTGACGATGGCAGTAATCAGGAAAGCTTCAAAACCTCCCACGGGGTCTGTAACATGGCTGAAGTATCCTTTTTCGCCAACAGCCGGATATGCCCCCGACAGACAAACCGTCGTTTGAGTTGAATTGATATTCGCTGCAATCTTGCTTCCGTTGTAGGCGCGACAAGAAGTAGGAACGATTCCATTGGCAATATCGAGCGCGTCCATTGCGGCAAGCGCCCCCCCGGGAACCGGACCGCATCCGTCCAAGAGAGGTGTAAGTGTATCGGCATAATGATTTCCAAAGGTAGACGCCTTCGCCGCATTCAAGTTGGCCAAGCTAATGGCCGCTGTCCCCCCGGGCATATACGAGGGCAGGTCGAACGGAAGCGCCGAAGCGACGATAAAGCGATTTCCTGCCAAGGCAGCCATTGCCTTGTCGTTGGCAATTACGGTCGCTAGTGGAACATTCTGATTGACATCATTCGTTCCCGACGAATCGACGAGAAAGTATCCGGCATACGGGGTAGCCACCGTGTATGGGTTGTTGACGACCGTTGTAACTGGAGAAGGCGGGTAGACTGTCGGCGTGAAGGAATAGTTGCCCCCCGCATAGGTAAAGACGCCGGCAACGCCATTGATTGTAGCGTTGGTTCCTTGTCCCGTCAGGCTTTGGTAACAGGCAGCGCCGTTGTTGCCTCCGCTGGAGGTAACGGGTTGCCAGCCGCTCGGAAAAGTGGCTTGCACGGAACCGGAAACCGGAATCTGATTTCCGGCCAATGTGACGGTCTGATGCGCGCCGCCGGCGTTATAGCGCACGTCGATTTGGCTCGATGTGTTTCCGCCAACCCCTTGGTTCACGGCTGGAATATCCAGCATCGATTGCAAAGCGTCGGGGACGCTGCCGATGGGCGATTGGCCATACGAGTTGCCCTGCCCTCCGCAGGTGAGCGAGTCGCCGAATACAACGATGGCGTCAACGACACTAGGCGCGACCGGGCCGGTGGGCGAGGAAGAGGAGCCTGGAACGGATGCAATCGTGCCCGCGCACCCGGATGCGGCAGACAGGAAACAGATCGAAAGGATCAGTTGCAAACACCTCCGGTAGGTTGCGATTCCAGTACGCGCGGCTTGCCCGAAAACTTCCAGTCTTAACTTCATCCCATGCCTTCCCGCATAACGCAACTCAGATTGTCCGTCTCGATTCGTTCAAAGCGCGCAATCCGCAAACGCGTCGAGCGGGCCGGCGATCTCCAACGAAATCGCACCCGCATTGTCGTATAACAGGACAGTAACCGTATCCTGGGCCTGATTCAAGCTCGAATTCGAGGGAGAGCAGCGGCTTTCCCCGGATTGAAATTGCGAACCATATTGAAACGGGAGTTGCTGGGCGGCGCAGGTCCGTATTTTCAGACTTGCGTTACCGCCCAGCGGCGCCGGCGCAAGCTATTGCCCAGCACCCAGACCGAGCTGAGCGCCATCGCCGGCGGCGGCTAGCCGATGGGTGAGCAGGATATGGAAACTGGTGTAGAGCGCGCGCGCCGCCAGGGGAATGCCGAGCAGGTAGCTTACGGTCAAACCCATGCAAAAACAGCCGCTATGGGTGAGGATGGAGATAGATGAATTCTCCGGCGGCATCGAGGAACGCTTGACGCAAACCCAAACTGAAATCCGCCAATGGTCCGCCGCGGAGTTCGAGCGGCTGGTGCTGGAATCCAACCCCCAAAGTGGCCGTCTTCGATTGCGACGGAACGCTGGCGAGATGGAGCAGATATACGCGGGATTGCGGGACCGGGAGTTGCGCGCGGCCGCGACGATCGATACCGCCGAGGTTACCCAGGTTGTCCACCGCATGGGCCATGAGGAGACCGTCCAAGCGCTGATTGTCTCCAAACCATCGCGGAACTATGGCAAGACGAAGATCGCCATCATTCATACCAAGACGAAAGAGTCGTTCTGAGACCATTGCGTGACGGGACGGGCGCTCTCGATCCGCGAAGAGAGCAAACTTTGCTGGCCGCCGGTCGGTCCCCGCGAACGCATCGCTTTTCCGCTTTGCAACGCCCAAAGCGATACGATGGAATTTGGAGCTGGGAATGGCACGAATTCTCGACGGCGTGGCGATTGCGGCGGAGATCAGGCGGGAAGTGGCCGCGGAAGTGAAACTGCTGGCCGCGCGGGGCATCCGGCCGGGGCTGGCGGTGGTGCTGGTGGGCAATGACGCCGCTTCGGAGATTTACGTTCGCGGCAAGGCCCAGGCCGCCGCCGAACTGGGCATTTACAGCGAGGTTTTAACGCCTCCGGCGACCGTGGACACCGCGGAGATGCTCGGCCTGCTGGATGGCCTGAACGCCCGCGACGAGATCGACGGCATCCTGGTGCAGTTGCCTCTTCCTCCAAATGTGGATGCAAAAGCATTGCTTGACGCCATCGCGCCTCACAAAGACGTGGACGGCTTCCACCCGATCAACTCCGGTCGCCTACTGGCGGGCCGTCCGGGGCTTGTGCCCTGTACGCCCGCCGGGGTGATCGAGATTCTCAAGCGCAGCGGCATTCCCATCGCTGGTCGGCACGCGGTGGTGGTGGGCCGCAGCGATCTGGTGGGCAAGCCGGCGGCGATCCTGCTGCTGCATGAAAACGCCACCGTCACCGTATGCCACTCGAAGACCCGCGACCTGGGCGCGATCGTTCGCCAAGCCGACATACTGGTGGCCGCCATCGGGCGACCGGGCTTCATCGCCCCGGAGATGGTCAAGCCCGGCGCGACGATCGTCGACGTGGGCATCAACCGCATCGCGGACCCAAGCGAATTTGCCCGTTTCTTTGCCGGCGACGCCAAGCGCGAGGCCGCCTTCGCCAAGCGCGGATCGACCATCGTGGGCGACGTGCATCCCAAGGCCTACGAGTTGGCCGGCGCCTATACTCCCGTGCCCGGCGGCGTGGGTCCGCTGACGATCGCCATGCTGATGGCCAATACCGTGCGCGCGGCGAAGATGCGGCGTGGGCTGTTTGTGTTCTCAAGCCAGGAGACGGAATGACCGGCAAGAGCGCCCTGATGCCGAATTCCATTGAGAATCGAATCGTTCTGGTTCGCGACCAGAAGGTTCTGCTCGATACCGACTTGGCAGCGCTGTATGGCGTAGAAGTCAAGGCGCTCAATCAGGCGGTCAAGCGGAACGAGGAGCGTTTCCCCCGGATTTCGTATTTCAGCTCACGGCGGAAGAGAATAAGGCTTTGAGGTCACAAACTGTGACCTCAAAGAGCAGCCGTGGAGGCCGCCGCTACGCGCCCTATGCGTTTACCGAGCACGGAGCCATCATGGCCGCCAGCGTACTCAACTCACCGTGTGCGGTGGAGATGAGCATCTACGTGGTTCGCGCCTTCCTGCGCTTGCGTGAGACGCTCGCCACGAACAAGGCGCTCACCGCCAAACTTGCCGAGCTGGAGCAACGGCTGGAGAAACACGACCATGAAATTGTCGAGATCGTCAAGGCCATCCATGTGCTCGCGATGCCGCCGGAGAAGCCAGCCCGGCAGATCGGCTTCCGCCCCGATGCGGTCTCAAAGCCGAAGATGCTGACGGCTAATACGGTGCGCGCGGCGAAGATGCGGCGGGGGCTGTGACGCTTTCTATCTCTCTGGGGCTGATTCCTCGCCGCTTGCGGCGAGGTCGTTCATTGTGCAGCGGTCGATCGCGAGAGATGCCGCTAGAGATGAACTTGTCAGCTACCTGGAATCGAGAGACGGACAAGCGGCATGGCGCTGGGACGGACTGCGTCTTTGTGCACCTTGAAGACTCGCTCCTTGATCGGCGTAGAACCGAGAAAATCCTCGTATGCGCGTTCGAGATGGGCACGGAAATACGCGCGGGCTTTCGCATCGTCCGCTTCGACGGAGGCTTTGCGAAGATTGTCGCCCATGCGGCGAAGAATGTGAAGACGGGCCACATTGAGCACCGAGGGGTCGTAGGGAACGTCGAGAAAGCGAAAGAAATCCTCCGCTGAGGATAACTTGGATAGCTGTTCAAGTACAGTCATATTTGACCTCCAATGGTTTGTCGAGGGGCTTGCGGGATCGCCGATTCTTCCACCGTCAAAATCTACCGCCTCATCGTTTCCGCTTGAGTTACAAGGGCAACTCTAACTGTTGAGCCGACCGAGGATTTTATCAGCCGTGTTCTCATCCACATCGAATAGGCCGGCGAAAACCTCCACAAGGCCCTCACGCTCCGATTCAACCCCAAGACCCCAAACGAATTGCTCAATAGCGCACCGATGACACGGAGTGATATTAAGCTCAGAAGTCTTTTCCAGTATTCGAAGAATCCGTTCGGGCGCTCTCGAACAGTTTCTGTTGTGCTGACAAATCTGATTTTGATCGACCGCTCGTCGAAGGGCATTTTGCAATGCTGCTTTTCCGCGTTCCGCAAGTAAAAGCTTCGGTTTCATCCGTCCCTCCAAACGCCTAACAATGGATACCCATGCTTGCTTCTCTAGCTTAGGTGGATCCCAGCGGGACTCGAACCCTCACCCAGGGGATTATGAGCCCCTTGTTGTACGCGGTGATAACACTCCAACAGTTCCTCCGCGCTCACCGCCCTTTTTGCCTGCATCGAGCGCTCCCGAACCTGGGTAAGAAGCCAGCGGGTCCGATCTTCGTCGGCGGCCAGGCCGAGCGACCGCAGCGCGTCTTTCACCGATGCAATGCCGGAGTGCTTTCCCAGCACAATGCGGCGAGCGCGTCCGAAGATATGAGGAGATAGAGCCTCATAAGTCGATGGATCCTTCAAGATGCCATCGACGTGAATGCCGGATTCGTGAGTGAAAGCGCTCGCCCCTACGATAGCTTTTCCGGCTGGAATGGGACGGCGCGCGGCGGCGGCGACGAGTTCGGCGAGCCGCGGCAACTGCGACATATCTATGTTGCCGCAGGCGCCGGTGAAGCGGTTCAATGCCGCGACAACCTCTTCCAGCGCCGCATTGCCGGCGCGTTCCCCCAGACCCAGCACGCAGACGCTGGCATGGGTGGCTCCGCCGCGAATGGCCGCGAGCGTGTTCGCGGTGGCCAGACCCAGATCGTCATGGCCATGGAATTCAAGCTCCAGCCCGGTAGCCTTTCGCAGCCTGACAAACAAGTCGTAGACGCCGAATGGCTCCATATTGCCGAGGGTATCCGCGAACCTATAACGATGCGCTCCGGCTTTGGCAGCGGCTTCCACGGCTGCCAGCAAAAAGTCGATGTCGGCGCGACTGGAGTCTTCGCCTCCCATCGCCACGCGCAGCCCGCAATCGATGGCGTAAGGGATCACGTCTCCGATGCGCCGCAGCGCCTCGGTTCGATTCGCCTTCAGCTTGGCCCGCATCTGAATATCGGAGAGCGGAATGGACAGGTTCACCCGCTTCAACCCGGTCTTGATCGCGGCATCGACATCCGCGCGCGTCATGCGGCACCAGGCGATAGGCTCGGCCTTGTGCAGGGCGCATCCAATGGCCGCGATCTCCTCGATCTCCCGCCTTCCCATGGCCGGCGTACCCGACTCGATCTCCTCCACGCCGGCGCTTTCTAGGGCGAGCGCAATGGCCAGCTTTTCATCGAGCGTGAACGCCACCCCCGGCGCCTGTTCTCCGTCTCGCAGCGTCGAGTCGTTGATAACGACCTTAAGAGAGTCAGTCATAAGCAGCCTCCATTGGAACGGCTAGTGCTTGCAACTCGTTCACCGCTTGGGGAAGAACTTCGAGAACGCGATCCACGTCTTTTTCCGAGTTTTCGCGGGAGAGAGAAAAGCGAACCGCGCCGCGCAGATAGGGAAACGGAACCTTCATGGCGCGCAATACATGGGATGGTTCCATGGACCCCGCCGCGCAGGCCGAACCGGATGAAGCCGCGATGAAAGCGCGATCCAGCAACAGCAGAATCGAGTCCGCCTCCATATCTTCAAAGGCCATGTTGAGGGTGTTGGGCAGGCGTCGGTTTCCGTCGGCGGCGCGGTCGCCAATCACGATCGAACTGGGAACAAGCCGCAATATCTCCCGCTCCATCCGATCGCGCAAGAGGGCAACCATCGCCATCTCCCGCGGCAATGCTTGCTCCGCCAGTTGCGCGGCCAGTCCAAAGCCCACGATTGCGGCGGTGTTTTCCGTGCCGGCGCGCCGGCCACGCTCCTGACGCCCGCCGTGAATCAGCGGCGCAAACCGGACCCCGTGCCTAACATACAGAGCCCCCGCGCCTTTCGGTCCGTGCATCTTGTGAGCGGAGATGGATAGCGTATCGATCTCCGCCGCTTGCATATCGATGGCTATCTTTCCCGCGGCCTGAACGGCATCCGCGTGAAACAGCGCGCCGGACTCGTGAGCCATCGATGCCAGCGACTCGACGGGATAAACGACGCCGGTCTCATTGTTGGCCCATTGGATGCTAACCAGAGCCGTGCGCGCGCTGAGAGCGGCGCGATAGGCATCGATATCCAGATTGCCTGCGCGATCCACCGGGATGCGGTGTATCTTCGCGCTACCCAACCGCTCCAGACGGTCGCAGACGGCAAGCACCGACGGATGCTCCACGGCTGAGGTGACGATTTCATCGCGTCCCGCCTGCGTTTCGAGAGCGGAGAAGATGGCCGCGTTGTTCGACTCGCTTCCGCCCGATGTGAAAACGATCTCGCTCTCGCGCGCCGCACCGAGCAATGATCGAACCTGGCGGCGCGCTGTTCGCACGGCTCCGGATGCAGCCACACCGAGGGAGTGGGTGGAAGATGGATTGGCAAACTGCTCGCTAAAGAAGGGCAGCATCGCCTGGACCACGCGAACGTCCATGCGCGTTGTGGCGTTGTTATCGAGATAGACCCATTCACGGGGCGGATCGGACTCTATCATCGCAACCCTCCTTCCCGGAGCCGGCTTCGAAAAACGAGTTACTTCAGCAGAAGGATTTTCCGCAGCCGCAGGTGGATTTTGCCTGGGGATTGCTGAAAGAGAAGCCCGATCCTTCCAGGCTGTCCACGAAGTCGATGGTCGTGCCGGCGATCAAAGGCACCGAGGATGGATCGATGAAGATGGCAATGCCGTGACTCTCGCCGACGAGATCGCCCTGCTCCGCCGCATGAACCAAGCCCATCTCATACTTGTTCCCGGAACAACCGCCCGACTGCACGGCTATCCGCAATCCCGCGATAGGCGTAGAGGTGGCGGCAATGGCGCCGCGCAAGGCGCCCACGGCATTTTCAGTCAATTGAATCATGTCGCTCTCCTGGCCAAACATGACCCTGGTATAGCACGTGGTGCGCCAATCGGGAGCAGTTGCGGATGCAGACACTTACGGATGCAAGAATAGGCGGGAGAGGAGGATTGTCGTATTCGGTACATGTAGATTTCCGGTCATTGCGCGCAGGCAGCCGCGATGGAGACCAGTCCTCGAGAGTCGATATGAAATCGTGTGCGCGCCAGTAGGCTTTCGCCCGACTCATCGCCGAAACAGTTCTCAAAATCGCCGCATTCGGAGCAACAAGGCGCGGCGCACAGTCGAAAGCCCTCGTCCCGGCAAATCATCCGGTAAAAGAATTTCTTCCATTTCATGTCTTGATTGTTACGGATGGCCAGCGGCGCGAAATGTCTCAACATCAGCGTGGAAAGCTCACTGCGATTGCGCAGCCCAAGATCCTGCCAAAGATGGTTCGGCCGAGTGGTTCTGTGCGCGACAAGACTGGAAAGCAAAGAACCGACCGGTCCCGCGGAAGAGCGCGAGCGCCCCAGAAGTTCGCGCAAGCATTGTTCTTCTTCGTCGACCGTCGGTTCGCCATCCAGCCCGAAGCGTTCTAGAACGACCAGCGCGCCGGGAAAGTATCGTTCACTCGCCTGGCGAAGCGCTTTTCCAGAGATGCCCAATGCATCGGAGAGCGATCCGCCAAGTCCGGTCTCCATTGCGCCGGCGGTAAAGATACACGCAAGCGCGTGCCCGTCGAACGCATCGCAGCCGGAAGCCGCGCGAGACTGACTGAGGAGCGTGTAGATTGCCATCGGCGTCATGAGTCCTCCGTCAGGATGGCCCGTGAATCTGGCAGTTTTTCGGACAGACGCGCGAACACGCGGCGCATCCGATACACGCTCCCGGATTGGAAACCGTCATAACTTTGCGTTCAAACTCTTCATCGTCGTCAAGGCCGACCAGATCGCCATCCTCGGTAAGGCCTTTCAAGGTCATCACGGAACGTCCGCAGACCTTGAAGCAACGACCGCACCCGATGCAGATCTCTTGCGAGATGTCGAGAAGATACGACGGATTCCATGCGCTTCCATCGCGCGCCAGCGCAAGTGTTGCCGCTTGTGTTCCCATTTACGCTCCAGACGCCTTGAGGATGGCTCGCTTGCTCTCCAACTCCCGGTAGGTATCATGCGCTCGCTGCGCCACCGGAAGAATCTGTTCCCAGTTGATGGGTAGATCCTCGGCCAGATCGTGCAGGTTCATCTTGGCCTGCACGGCTTGCGAGGACAGCTTCTTGATCTCCGCCTTGACAATCTCCAAATCGGTCATGCTTTCTCGCCTTCAAGAGTGTGCGGTTGGCCGATTCATCCATGCGCACACGCCTGGTCATTGCTCGGTGGGCGGCTTGGCGACCGCTTGCAACTGAGAGTGCAATCGCCTTGCCAAGTTTGTCGCTTCAACTAACCGACAGGCAAGTGCTTTGCTATCAGCAAGGACAATTGCCTCGGAGCGCCGGGCGGGGCCTGTTCTAAAAGCGACATCTACGCGCCGCTCTGTCGCATACACAACAACGATCGGCGCCAGACGAAACGCGAAATCGTTGATTTCTGCGCTTCAGTCTATGGAACCGAGATTGCAGTCGCAACGGATGCCGTTCGACAAGAATCCGTCTTCTGGAGCGCCTATGCAAATCGGAGTCGAAAGCTCGCGGTCAGTGGAAAACAAGCGCATCTTTGTTGTGGATAGCGACGAGATAGATCGCGCTGTGTTGCAGTTCATGCTGCAGGACGAGAATGAAACGCACGAATTGCCAAGCCTGGATGCGGCATTCACCAAGGCGCGGGATTGGAAGCCGGATTTGATTCTACTCGGCCTGACTCTGGTGAAAGAGAGCGGCGCCGGCGTTCTGGGCGAGATAGCTTCGGCTCTTCCCGGCACGAAAATTCTCGTCGTGACCGATAGCGCCGGCGATTCGTTGGCGCAAGCCTGTCTCAAGGCAGGCGCGCACGGTCTGCTCGCCAAGCCATTTCGGGTTGAACCGGTGCGCACGAAGGTGGACCTGTTGCTCGGGCGAGGCATCGCCGACTTTATCCCAGCCGCGCTGTTGGGTTCCACGGTCAGACAAAGTTAGATGGCGCTGTCCGGGAGTGGAACCTCCGGGACAACCAATTCGCCATCCGGCAAGCGGGAAGGCGCAACAGCATCGAGTGTCCTTGAAGGCATCCTCGAAAGACTCTACTTTGCAATTGCGGCCTTGATCCCGTCCAAATCCCGAGTGGCAACACGGAAGACGCCGCGTCCTCCGGAAAGCGCCTGGTATGCACTCCCCGCGGTGCGCGTAAGGTGGTTGAACCACGATTGCGCATCGACATCCTGGGGTCTTGCGCCGATCTCGGTGACCGTGCCGTCCGGTGAAAAGCGAACATGAATCAAGGTCTGCATGGCGCGTGTCCTCTCCTGGATAAGTCAGCGGCTAACGGTCCGTCAAAAGCCCGACGCAAAGCTGAGCAATTCCACAGTTACATCTTCGTTCTTGAGCAGAGCCTGGCAGGCCAGCCGGGATTTGGAACTGACTCCCACGATGCCGTCCAGTTTTGCGTTCTCAGCTACACCGATCCTGGAAATTCCTTTGCGGCCCTCGAGAACGAAGATATGGCAAGTTCCGCAATCGGCATTGCCGTCGCACTTGTTCCCGATAGTCTGGCCGGCCGCCTTGATGGCCTCCAGCAGCGACGAACCCTCCGCCGCTTCGACCTTTGCGCCCGAAGGCATTACAGTAACTACAGGCATTGCATCCTCCTTCTGAATTCGTTATGAAACAACGGCTCCATTTACAGTCTCCATCGCTCTCGCGCCCGGTCTAGAAGAAGCGCATCGAGAGCAACGGGATTAATAAATGGCCGCCCCCGCCCCCACGTTGATGGAGGCGTCCTTCATGGTGCCCACGACGAAAGCTACCTGATCGTCGGTCAGGTGCCCATGAAAGGGCAGAGCCACGGCGCGGTCGGCGAGCTTTTCCGCAACGAAAAAATCCCCGCGGCGGCAACCCATTTCGACGTAGAGGCGCTGCGTGTGCATGGGCCGGCAATAGGCCGCGGCATCGATGCGCTCCCCGCGAAGATCCTCGACGATGGAGTCGCGGCTGGAGCGCGTGAAGCGCGTACCCAATTGAACAAGATAGAGAAACCAGTGGACGGAGGTCGCCTCGGGCGCGACATAAGGATCCTTGATGCCTTCAAAGGATTTCACGTGCTCGAAGTAACTGCGCTCGGCGCGTTTGCGACGCGCCAGGATGTTATCTATGCGGCGCAGTTGGGCCAGGCCCAGCGCTGCTGTGACGTCGCTGATGCCCGCCCGATAGGGAGCCTCCATGCCGATGACAACCGAGCCGCGCTCCTCCGGGCGGCGGCCGCGCAATCGGCGCAGCATGGAGGCGATCTCGCCATCGTCGGTGACGACCATGCCGCCTTCTCCGCAGCTCAAGGGGGAGGGTTGGGAGAAGTCGAAGATGGCGCAATCGCCGAAGCTGCCGACGATTCGGTCTTTGTAAGTCGATCCGATGGCTTCGGTGGAATCCTCGATAAGCAGGACGTTCCGCTGGGACGCCAGGGCCTGCAACTCCGCCCATGGGGCCGGATGGCCATTGGTGTTTGCGGCAACGATAGCGCGTGTCTTCTCAGTAAACTTGCTCTCCGCCTTTTCCGGAGACAGCGTTGCGGCCCAGTAATCGATATCTGCGAAGACCGGGCGCGCCTCCGTCAATGCTATGGCATGGGCGGTTTCGCGCCATGAATACGGGGAGGCAAGCACCTCGTCGCCGGGTCCGATTCCGTAGGCCTTCAGCGTCAGCAGCATTCCCATTCCGCCGCTGGCAACCGCCACGGCATGGCGGCGGCCGGTGTAGCGGGCAAAGGCTTCTTCAAACTCCTCGACCGCGGGACCGCCGGCCAGTTGCGGCGATTCAAGGACACGCTTGACCGCTTCGATCTCAGCGGCCGAGATATCGGGATCGGAGAGTGGAATCCAGGTCAGATTCATGGACCCTCCTGGGGACGAATCCTGTCGCGGGCCAAAACGATGCCGGTCGCGCTGGCCGGATCCGATGTGATGCGCCAGCAATGATCGCTCGCATCCACTAGGAACAAGCTCATCCCGGGAAGCGCACGAAATGGAGTTTCGGAATCGACGTCGGACGAATCGCAACGGGTCACTGAGAGCCGGGGAAACCGCCGGCGAAAATCCGCAAGCGCGACTTCGCCCGCGCCAGGCGGAGATACCGATTCCGCTGCCAGCAGAGCGTCGATGGCCGCCAGTTCGTCAACTCCGAGACCCATCGCTAGGCCTCCATGCGGCGCGCTTCCACGGTGATGGGGAGCGCGGTGTCCGCGCTCATTGCCGGCAGCGTCAGCTTCAGGCCGTTGGCCAGGGTGATAAGTCCGCCCCACAGTCCAGGGTTCTCCATGGCCACAATTGGCTCTTCCAGGTCCTTCTTGGCGATGTACGCGGACAGTTCGCCGGACCCGTTCTTGCGGATCATCACTTTCATGCGCGCCTCATTCTCTCTATTGCCAGATCTTCTGTTGCGGGTCTTTCTTCAGCTCTTCCAGAAGGTCGGAGAGCCACTTGTAGGTTCCGTGCAATAGCCATTGCGCCGCCGGGTGGTCCTTGCGGTATAGCTCCCACTCGCCGGGCCGGGAGCGGAGCAACAACGCTATGTCCACCATTCCTCCATCGGCATCGACGCGGCGCGAACAGCACGGGCTTTCGATGCGAAACCCTCCTTCGACAACGCGCAGCGCCGGGCTCACATAGCGATAGCGTACGCGCTCTTTCAAAGCGCGCTCCACGTGCTTGCGGTCAAACGCATTGGGCGGATAAACAGCGATTGCCGGCGCCGTCGATGCATTCGATGCTGTCATATCGCTTCTACTCCAGGGCGATTTCTTCTTCAAGACAACCTACGACGCGGTTCTCCGGAAACTGAACCAGATAGACGGGCGTATTCGATTCCGTGTGCATTCCCACATTCACGATCTCGCCGGAGTTTCCGCTGGCAACCAACAGAGTTCCCTCGGCTGAATCCGGATACGAGCCATCGTCGATAAGGTCGATGCTGGCCCGCACCCTTTGTCCCCACTGGTATTTTGCCACTCGGCGATCAATCACGATCTTCGCCTCCTTCCAGCGCCGCGACAGGCTCCAGCTCCTTGCGTTTCATGCCAACGCGGTAGCCGGTGGCGATGAATTCGACGCCATAGATGTAGAACTGTTGCAGAAAGGTTCCTATGCTGGTGACGTAGCCTTCTTCGTTTTTCTTGACCAGAATTTCGCCGATGTCTTTGCCTGGGAACGTGCCGTCGTTGCGAATCATGCGGCGCGAACGCACCTTGTCGCCATAGTTGTAAATTGGCGGCCCATTCAGTTCGACCACATCGCTGTCGCGGCTGATATCTCCCATGTCGGACCTCCTCGCCTGCCAATCGCGTCGCCAAGCGCCATCGTCGATCCAGTTGACGGCCAGTTCGCGTCTCTCACTCTTCGTCGCTTTTACCCATCCGTTCCAGGACTTCGAGCAAAACCTTCGCGCCCAGTTTGTTTCCTGGGTCAAGTTCCAGCAGTTTCATCGCCGCATCGCGCCCTTCGTCTATATTCCCAAGACGAAGTTGCAGATAGGCATATCCCTTCAACGTGAAGAGATAGAAACGCGGCAGCGCCGCATCGTAGCCATCGAATGCGGCGTCATCCCGCGTTACTTCTCGCCAGTCGCCCACCAAGCGCGGCGCCAGTCCCATATCGACCGCAGCCTTGGCCAGGCAAGTTCGAGCCATCTCAAGAGCCTCCTCGAGTCGGCCCTTGTAAAAGTAGTAGCGGTAGAAGGCGATCAGGACTGCCGCATGGTCCGGTGCAATCCTTCTCGCCTCGCGCAGATGCCGCTCCGCAACCTCGTCCTGCGCATAACTCCTTCCAGCCTTGCGCAGATGACCTTCAGCCTCCGCCGGCAGCCCCTCGCCAAGCACCGCATTCGCCAGCAGTTCCTCGTCCCCGCCCAGTTCAGAGAGGAGCATTCCAGCCTCCACCGGCCGATCTAATCAGGCCGGCTTGAATTCGCCCCCACCAGGCTGCCCAATGTTACGAACGCGGGGGAAGCCGCAGTCGAGCAACTGGCGCCGTTGGATTTCGGATCGTGGAAGACGAATCCGCTTTGCATGCGAGAGTCCGTAAAGTCGATGGTCACGCCTTCCAGCAGCAATCTGCTCTCAGCGGGCAGAAAGAGCCGCAGGCCGTCGATATCCACAACCGCATCGCCGGACCGAGGCGCGGCCTCCACGTCGAACTCCGCCGCCAAACCGGAACAGCCGCCCGGAGTTACCGCCAGGCGAAAACCGCTTTCAGGACCGCCGCCGAAGCGGAGCATCCGCCGAATGAATTTCTCCGCTGCCGGAGTTATCTTCACGTTCATACGCCTTCCCTCAAACTTGCAGTTGATACCGCGGGTAGTCCAGGTTGACGATGCAAGTGCGATCGACAGGACAAACCGCCACGCACTGCGGTTCGTCGAAGAAGCCGATGCACTCGGTGCACTTTGCCGGATCGATCGCGAAGCTTTTGCCCTGCTCCGAGATTGCCTTGTTGGGACACTCCGGCTCGCAAGCGGAGCAAGAAGTACAGTTTTTTGCAACAATCAGGTATGCCATACTCTTCCTCTCTTGTCGATCGCCGAAATGGCGGAGTTGCAACTGCTTTTGAGGAGATAGCTTTCCCTCAGGCCACCAACGCGCCCTGGCGGATCGCCGCATCGCCCCGCTCCACATGGTCGATCTCGCCGGACTTCACCTTTTCCACGTACTCCTTGAAGTAGGCAATGGCGGATTGCTCGATAAATGCCAGGGCATATTTATCCACCGGTTCGATTCCAGCTTTCTTGAGCGTCTCCTTGGGGCAGCCTCCGATCTTGGCGACGAAGACGGCCGTGCAATCGTTGATGGCGCGAATGACGGTATCGAGGCTGTCTTCGTCTCCGAAACCGCCCTGACAGTAAAGGTCCACGCGGCGATGACCGACAAACTTGGCGCCCGCCGTGCTCAACTCATAGACCTGAAACTCCTTGGCGTGGCCGAAGTGTTCGTTGATGCGCCCGCCGCCCTTGGTGGCCACGGCAACCAGTATCTTGACGTCGCTATGTTCGCCGGCCAGGGTTTCCAGTTCCGCTTGTTTGGCCGCCACCGTCGCCTGGCGTTCCACCTCCACTTTCGCCTGATAAGCCTTGCGGGTGTCGAGGTCGTAGTTGACGTCCATCTCCATGATCTTTTCAGTGGTGAACTCCGCGCTGCGATCCTCGCCGAGCAAACCCACGGCATCGGCGCGGCACTGGCGGCAATGGCGCATCATGTTCATTTCGCCTTCGCAACTGTCCTGCAGCGCTTTCAACTCCTGCGCCGATGGGCCGCGCTGTCCCGTGAGGCCGAAGACGGTGCCATGCTCCGGCGCGGAGATCAGCGGCATAATGTTGTGAAGAAACGCGCCGCGCGACTTGACCGCCCGATTGACCTCAGCGAGGTGCTTGTCGTTCACGCCGGGAATCATCACCGAGTTGACCTTGCAGAGGATTCCATTCGCGGTGAGCATCTCAAGCCCCTGCAACTGCCGTTCGGTGAGTATCCGCGCGCCTTCCACGCCGGTGTACCGCTTGTGCTTGTAGAAGATCCACGGATATATCTTGGCGCCGATCTCCGGATCGATCATGTTTATGGTGATGGTTACGTGATCGACGTTGAAGCTCTTGATGGTTTCGACGTGATCGGGAAGCATGAGTCCGTTGGTGGAGAGGCAGAGCTTGATGTCGGGCGCGGTCTTCGCAATCAGTTCGAAGGTCTTGAAGGTTTTTTCGGGATTGGCCAGCGGATCGCCCGGACCCGCGATGCCGAGCACGGTCATCTGGGGAATGGTGGAGGCAACGGCGAGCACCTTCTTCGCCGCTTGTTCAGGCGTCAGCTTTTCGCTGACCACGCCGGGGCGCGACTCATTGGCGCAATCGTACTTGCGGTTGCAGTAATTGCATTGAATGTTACAGGCGGGCGCCACGGCGACGTGCATGCGCGCGTAATGATGGTGCGCTTCCTCGCTGTAACAGGGATGATTCTTGACCTTCTCCCAGATTTCAGGCGCAAGGTCGTTTTGGCCCGCTCCGGAGCCGCAACTGGCCTTGCCGCTGCCGCCCTTGGTGCCGCATCCCTTTTCCTCCGCGATCTTCTGCATGACCGCGCCGGCCGGTTGGAGTGTCGTCAGCTTGACCATGGGCCACTGTGCAACTTCCCGCATCTTCCCTCGCTTTCCGACCTGCGTGTTGTCGTCATTCAATGCAACTGCCGGGCCATTCGCTAAGGTTTTGAAAACATGACGATTGCCTTCTTTTATTCGCTGTCGGGATGCGTACATCTCCGCGCCGGGTCTGCGCTCCTGTGTTGGGAACCTGCCAATCCTTACACGGATCGGGCAGAACTGAGAGGCGGGATAGGAACGGTTCGCTCATGCCGGCCGGTTCCCTGTAAAGCGCATAGGCGGCATCTCAACGGAATACAGCGCGATATGCGATATTGGAAAAGCAATTGCTAAGTTCAAGATGTATCAGGCGAGCAAATCGTTAACGAGAACGCCGCATGGCTTCATCGAGGCCGCGCAACTTGCAAGACACAACACGGGGAAAGGGGCGCCAATGACGACGTTGAATGTTCTGACCATGTATGAGCGGATTGGAGGCCAGGAGACCGTGGACCGGCTGGTCGAGTCCTTCTATGGCCGCATGGATTCGCTTGCCGAAGCCAAAGATATTCGCGCCATGCACGAACCCGATCTGGCGCCCATGAAGGCGGTCCTCAAACTGTATCTTGGCGAATGGCTTGGCGGACCCGCTCTCTATTCAGCGGTAAAGGGTCATCCGCGTTTGCGCCAGCGTCACCTGCATCTGGCCATTGGCGAAGCCGAGCGCGATGCCTGGCTGCTGTGCATGAGAGGCGCCATCGACGACACGATCGCGGATGCCGGCGCGCGCCAGGAGATATATGTCCCGATCGAGAAGCTGGCCAATTGGATGCGCAACACCGAGGGCAATCCGCACGACAGCGGCGGCAGGCAACCGTGAGTGGCTTCCTTCAATCCGGCTGGATCGTGATCTCCGGCGTCGAATCGAGTTCAGGCAGGTCCAAGCCGTCTTCCTCGGCCAGTTCAATTCCAGAAACGCACACATCCCCATCGTCAATCACGAGATGGATTGGCTTGAGGCGCTGTCCCTGACAGGGTCCAATGAAGCAATGTCCCGTATCTAGATCGAACTGCGCTCGATGGTTGCCGCAGGTCAGGAAATTGCCGTCCTGATCGAGAAATTGTCCCGGCCGCGCATCGAGCCGCAAGCCTTGATGCGGACATACATTTTCAAAGCCGTAGTAGCGGTTCCCTTTGTTGGTGACCAGTATTGGCCAGGGATGAGCCGCTCCCGATTCTTCTTTGCGCATGAGCACAAACCCTGCCGCCTGACTGTCGGCAATGTCCGATGTTCTACAGATCGCATACAGTTCCGCCATGGTTGTTGCACCCTCAGTGCGCATCCGTTCACCTTCGCGCACCACAACACCAGCAATCGGCCTGCCAAACTGAATGGACAAAGGGGCTTTGGAAGAAACGACTGGCAAGGGGCGGAGTGACAGCCTGAAATGACGGATATTTTGTCGCGCTTTTGGCGATGGCGATGGATGCGAGTTTGCCCCCGCGGAGCCCATGTTCCGGCTGCGTTGGGAATCGTCAGGAAGCCCGATTCATCGACCAAGACGCTGTGGGCGCCCAGCCTTGCGGCGTTGTTTTATGCGCGGGCACTCTTGTCGCTTCCAGCGTTCAATATCTTCTTCGTTTAGCTCCAGGGCCGGGGTCGATAATGGAAACACGAAGGAAGTGTCGATGCTCTGAAACGGAATGTCCAGCCACGTGCCGTTATGAACGCCACAAGCTGCGCCTGTGCCGCCTTGTTTTGAAATTCATGCAGAGCCGTAAATTCGGCATGGAGTTATAAGGAACTCATTCGGTCAAGTTGCCGCGTATGGCCATTGCCAGAGGATTCTCTCCTGATTTGTATCCTCCTTGTGCAGAGGAATACATTGGTTCCATTGCCAACTAGGCGTTAACGCGGTATTCGACGGAAAAGCGGAGCCATGACCAGTCAGGAAATGAAGAAAACACTCTGGGAGGCGGCAGACAAACTGCGCGCCCAGATGGATGCGGCCGAGTACAAGCACTTGGTGCTGGGGCTGATCTTCCTCAAGTACGTCTCCGATGCGTTCGATGAGCGGCGGCGGGAGGTGGCCAAGCTGCTGGCGGACCCGACTTCGGAGCTGTTTTTCTCGGACGACCCAACGGAGCAGGCCAAGGCGCTGGAGGACCGGGACTACTATTCTTCCGCGAACGTGTTCTGGGTTCCTCAGGTGGCGCGGTGGGAGACGCTGCGCAATCAGGCCAAGCAGCCGGAGATCGGCCGCCTGCTCGACGATGCGCTGGTGGCCATGCTCTCCCCGCACAAGGGGCGCATCTACGATCCTTGCTGCGGTTCCGGGGGAATGTTCGTGCAGTCGGAGAAGTTCATCGAGGCGCACGGCGGCCGCGCGGACGACATCTCCATCTACGGGCAGGAATCCAACCCTACGACATGGCGTCTGGTGGCGATGAATCTGGCCATTCGCGGCATCGGTTTCAACCTCGGCAAAGAGCCGGTGGACACTTTTACTCAGGACCAGCACGGCGAGGCCACGGGCGACTACGCCGATGTATCGGGATTCTGCCGGTCGGTGAAGCTTGAAGAGATTCAGGAGCACGGCTATGTGCTCACTCCCGGCAGATATGTCGGCGCGGAAGCCGTCGAGGACGACGACGAAGCCTTTGCCGAAAAGATGGAACGGCTCACCGCGCAACTGGCCGAACAGATGGCCAGGGGCGCGGAACTCGATGCCGTGATCCGCCGGAAATTGGGGGCGCTGGGATATGGCATCTAACAGGAGCCGCAAATCCACCTCCCCTACCGATTCAGCGCCGGGGCAGATCCTCATCTACCAGGATGCCGGACTCAATCTTCAGGTACGACTGGACGGGCAGACTGTCTGGTTGACTCAACTCCAGATGGCCGACCTCTTCCAGACCAGCAAACAAAATATTAGCCTACACATTCAAAACATCTTAGCTGATGGAGAACTGACAGAGGAGGCAACTGTCAAGCAATACTTGACAGTTCAAACCGAGGGGGAGCGAGAAGTCCGGCGGCAGGTTGACCACTACAACCTGGAAATGATTCTGGCCGTTGGTTACCGGGTCCGCTCACTGCGCGGCACCCAATTCCGCCAATGGGCCACGGCACGGCTCAGCGAGTTGCTGGTTAAGGGGTTCACGCTCGACGACGAGCGCATCAAGGCCGGACGGACGCTGGGGCAGGATTATTTCGACGAACTGCTGGCCCGCATCCGGGACATTCGCTCCAGCGAGCGGCTCTTCTACCAGAAGATCACCGACATCTACGCCACCAGCATCGACTATGACCGCAATGCGGAGTTGACCGAGGTGTTTTTCAAGACGGCGCAGAACAAGCTGCACTGGGCCGCTCATGGCCGCACGGCGGCAGAGGTGGTCAGGCAGCGCGCCAACGCCGCGCAGCCGCACATGGGGCTTACATCCTGGAAAAATCCCACGCTGGTGGTGGTGACGGATCGCAACGACCTGGACGGACAGCTTCACGGCATGTTCGACATGGCGGCGGAGGTGCTGGGCGAAAAGCCTGTGCACGCAGATAGCCGGACGGCGCTACGGGAGCAATTGAACCAGCGGCCATCGGGCGGCATTGTTTTCACGACCATCCAGAAGTTTGTCCCCGGTGAGGATGAGGACACTTATCCGAAGTTGACCGAGCGGGATAATGTGGTGGTGATGTGCGATGAAGCGCACCGCAGCCAGTACGGGCTGAAAGAGAAGAATCTGGCGGTGGAGGTTCTGGAGCGTCTGCTCAGGGGCCAGATCAAAAGCAGGTTTGGGAGCAACGTGGTGCAGAGCCGCAAGTTCTCTGAGCTGCTGCAAGATTCGCTCACCCGCTACCGCAACCGCGCCATTGAAACTGCGCAGGTGATTGAAGAGCTGATCGCCATGGCAAAGCAGTTCAAAGCCGCGGCGAACCGGGGCGAGGAGCTTGGCCTGTCCCGCGATGAGATGGCCTTTTATGACGCGCTGGCAGCGAACGAAGCATCGGTGCGGGAGCTTGGAGATGCAACGCTGCGTAAGATTGCGCGTGAGCTGACAGAGAAGTTGCGGGCGAGCAATTCCGTGGACTGGTATGTGCGAGAATCAGTGCGGGCCAAGCTGCGGCTGATGGTGAAGACCATCCTGAAGAAATACAAGTACCCTCCAGATGGGCGGGAGCAGGCGAAGGAGCTTTCGGCGGCCTGGGCGACTCTAGGGAACCTCTGAACAACGTCGACTTACAGGCCATCGCGACAGAGAATTCTCCGTCACTGTTCAAAATCGCTTGTTTTTATACGGATTTCGCCGCTCATTTTGCTCGCCGGAGGCTCATTCGGCCTCCGGCAGACACACTACGCCCCGTGAGAGGCCAGGCATACTCGTCTCCCTTGGGAAGAGAGTGGGCCACTCTTTAAGTATGTTCATGATATTTCCGCGCATACCCTTCAGTCAGAGGTTCAGAGGGGCGATTCGGCCAAGGCTGCGGCTTCAGATGCCTTCGCCCATGGAGACGTAGTCGCGCAGGCGCTCGAGTTCCAGGCGATAGGCCTCGCGCTCGGCGGCTTCTGCTGCAAAAGGCTCGGCGGGGGACTTGCCGTCCAGGCTGGGTTGCCCGCCGATGCGGTCTTCCAGTTCGTCGACGCGGGCGGAGAGGGCGATGAGCGCGTCGGAGAGCGGATCCTTGATGTCGTGGGGATCGGTGATGAGGACGCGCTGGCCGTTGCGATAGACAATGTGCGCGGGAACGCCGACGACGGTGGAGTTGGGAGGCACGTCGGAGAGGACGACCGAGCCGGCCCCGACGCGGGAGTTCTCGCCGACGGTGACGTTGCCCAGCACGTTGGCGTTGTTGCCGATGAAGACCCGGTCGCAGATGGTGGGGTGGCGCTTGCCGTGCTGCTTGCCGGTGCCGCCCAGGGTAACGCCCTGGTACATAGTCACATCGTCGCCGACGATGGCGGTTTCGCCGATGACTACGCCGGTGGCGTGATCGATGAAGAGGCGGCGACCGAGTTGCGCACCGGGGTGAATGTCTACCCCGGTAAAAAAGCGCGCGATTTGCGAGACGAGCCTCGCCAGAAGTGGCAGGTGGGCGTTCCAGAGAGCGTGGGAGATGCGTTGCATCCATACGGCCCAGAGACCGGGGTAGCAGAGAAAGACCTCAAGGCGAGAGCGGGCGGCGGGATCGCGCTCCTGCACGGAGTCGATGTCTTCGCGGATGCGGGAAAAAAGGGACATTCAGGGTCGAGCCTTCGTTCATGGTGCGCGGAGTTGGTTGAACTGGCCAGCCTCTGCCGGAATCGAGACGGTCGACGTTCCCGGTACCCCACCCTTCCGACAAGAACAATTGCGTCGCAAGGGTGGGGGGGTGCCCGGCTATACGGCTGCGGGGACGGCGATGGCTTCGGTGGGCAAGGCCAGGGCCTGCTGGCGGAGCGACTCGAAGAGAATGCTGGAGAGATAGCGTTCGCCGAAGTCGGGCAAGACCACGACGATGAGCTTGCCGGCGTTTTCAGGCCTTGCGGCGACCTTGAGCGCAGCGGCCAGGGCCGCGCCGGAGCTGATGCCGACAAAGATGCCTTCTTCGAGGGGCAGGCGGCGGGCAGCGGCGATGGACTCGTCGTTGGTGACCTGGACGATCTCGTCAACCAATTTCGTATCGAGAACGCCGGGAACGAAGCCCGCGCCGATGCCCTGAATCTTGTGGGGTCCGGGCTTGCCGCCGGAGAGGACAGGGCTGTCGGTCGGCTCGACAGCGATGGCCTTGAAGCTGGGCTTGCGCTCCTTGACGTACTTGGCCACGCCGGTAATGGTGCCACCGGTTCCGACGCCGGAAACGAGAATATCGACCTTGCCATCGGTGTCGTTCCAGATTTCAGGGCCGGTGGTGGCATAGTGGATGGCGGGGTTGGCGGGGTTGCTGAATTGTTGGAGGATATAGCCGTTTGGGGTCTTGGCTAGAATCTCCTCGGCCTTGGCGATGGCGCCCTTCATGCCGTTGGGGCCGGGGGTGAGGACGATCTCCGCGCCGAAGGCCAGCAGGACGGTGCGGCGCTCCAGGCTCATGGTCTCCGGCATGGTGAGGATGAGGCGATAGCCCTTGGCGGCGGCGATAAAGGCCAGAGCGATGCCGGTGTTGCCGCTGGTCGGCTCAATCAGGACGGTCTTGCCGGGTTGGATCTTGCCGGCCTTCTCGGCGTCCACGATCAGCGCCAGACCGATGCGGTCCTTGACGCTGGAGAGCGGGTTCTGGCTTTCCAGCTTGGCGAGCACGGTGGCTCCCAAGCCGGCGGTTGCGCGATTGAGCCGCACCAACGGGGTGCGGCCAATGATTTCAGTTACATCCGCGGCAATATGCGCCATGATGATCTCCTCTTTCCGGGGTTTTGGCCCGGATGGTTGCAGCTAATGATTGGGGTGAAGGTCGAGCCGTCAGGCCGGAGAAGGACGAGCGCGAATTCGCACGGGTCCGCATCGGAGCTGTCACCTGAACGGTGTTAGCGACATCGACGCATAAGTTTAGAATAGTCCCGCGGACGGCATTGTGGCAAGTCTCTTTCTTGTCCAATACAGGATGAGGCTGAAGGGGCGTTCATGCTGGGTAGTGAACATCCGCATACAACGACCGGAAAAGTTGAGTTTGGAAGCGATTGGCCGGTTCGCTGGAGCCGGTGAGGAAATACAATTTAAGGCCGAAGATCGCCGCCGGCTTTACGGCTGGGTGGAGCGGGTACCGATCCATCGGGAGTACGCTCAACTGAGCGATGCGGAGCGAAGCCCGCTGCGTCGCTGCATTGCGAAGATGACCGGGATGAGCCGGGCGCAGGCCACACGGCCAGCGGGCCAGTGCGGTTGGCGGTCAATCGGAGGCGTTTCGCGCAACTCCACACGTCGGCCGACATCGAGTTGCCGGCCGCGGTCGTCGAGGCGCACGAGACGCTGAGCCGCCCCGCCAAGCGGCGGATACTGGGACGCGAGCGCGAGTCATTAACCAGCCGGAGTATGCGGGCTGGCTCAATGGCTATAGAAAATATCAGTGCGCCGCGCCATATCTTTGCGAACGAGGACGGCGACACGGGCAAATCGCGTCCGGTGCGCGGCGACTTGACTTGCAGTTATGACGTCGTAGGCACGACCTACAAATGACGGTGGCAAGCGGAGGCGTCCCACAAATCCTTGAAGTCAAGCGCCAACCTGGCTAAGCCGCCCGCGCGTATGCAGCGGACTCAAGTCAACCATGTTTTCCGGCGATTTGCGCCGCCTTCGAACTGGAATGCCTGAGCCTCAAAAAACTCAGCCCCGACGCCCTGTGCCGAAAACCGCTCGTCAACGCTACAAGATCAGCCTCCGGCCAACTTCTTCCGCTTCGGGCTAGCGCGTAACATAAGTCACTCAATGCTGCGGCCCCGTCACCAGTCTGCCGCCGCATTGGAAAGGTTCCGAAATGTTGCACAGATATGAAGAAACGACAGAATCGACAAAGTATGGTCAGTTTTGACCACCCGCAGGGGTTAGGATAAGGGTAGATTCGTAAAAAATGTCTCCCTGGAAGAATCGAGACCGCCAATCGTCCTGGAGCGCGTCTCCGCAGTCGATTCTTCCGGCCACGACGACACCGCCGAGACCACCGCAACTCGCACGAGGAAAGGTTGGATCGGTTGAGCGTTCATCTTGTCAATCCAAGCGACAATGCTTTTGGCACGGCGGTGATCACGCCGCGCTGGCTTTTCGTTCTGGCGGCGGCGACGCCTCCATCGGCTGGAGACCCCATCCTCGTCGATGAGTCTCTGGAGCAGATTGCGCCGGAAACCATTCAGGCGGGCGACATTGTGGGCATCAGTGTCCACACCGGCAATGCCCTGCGCGGCTACGCGGTGGGACGCATGGCGCGAGCGCGGGGCGCGTGGGTGGTCTATGGTGGCATTCATGCAACGCTCTTTCCCGAAGAGGCGCTGGAACGCGGTCAGGCGAACGCCGTGGTGATCGGAGACGGCGACGTTGCCTGGGGCAGGGCGGTCATGGATTGCATGGCGGGCGAGCCGAAGCGGATTTACGACGGCGGACGGATCGGCGGGGGCGAGTTTCTGGCCGCGCGCTGGGATCTGATGGATTCCACGAAGTATATGTGGGCCTCGGTGCAAACCTTGCGCGGATGCCCCAAGCATTGCTCCTTTTGCAGCGTGTGGCGAACGGATGGGCAGAAGCCCCGGCAAAGGAAGTTTCAAAGCGTCGTCGATGAGATAGTAACTCTGCGGCGGCTGGGATTCAGATACATCGCTTTGGCCGACGATAACTTCTATCCGGTTACGCGGACCGATCTGCGCCTGGCGCGGGAACAGAACAACTCCGCCAAGCTGGAAGAGTTGACGGCCATACGCGCCGAGCGCTTCCAGTTGATGGAGGAGCTGTCGAAGCTGCCCAAGGATATGGTCTTCTTTACGCAGATCACCATGGAAGCCGGCGAGGACGTTGCGTTTCTCGACGCCATGCGCAAGGCTAACATCAAGGGCGCTCTGGTGGGGGTCGAGGCGGTAACTCCGGAGGGACTCAAGGCCGTTTACAAGGACTGGAACCTCTCCGGCGACGCGCTGGCGAAGCAGTTGCAGAGATTCAAGGAGCATGGAGTTCATGTGCTCGGCTCCTTCATCTTCGGGCTGCCCACGGACCGGCCCGCGACCTTCGATGCAACCGTCGCGATGGCGCTGAGGGCCGGCATCACCTTCGCTCAGTTCGTGATGATGACCCCGTTTCCGGGGACGGTGGACTTTGCCCGCTGGGAGAAGGAACAGGAGCGGAATCCAACCCTGGTGGGCGACGTGCCGATAACTCGCTACTGGCTGATTCCACCCGAAGTTAGGCCGAAGATGTTCACCCCGCATCCCACCATGAGTTCCGAAGAAATCAGGGAGCGGACGCAAAAGGTATGGGATAGGTTCTACAACTGGAAGTCCATCTGGCAGAGGTCGGCCTGCACGCCAAATCTGCGCTCCAGGATAGCGTTCATGTTTCTATCCAAACTCTACCGGCAGATGTATGCGGGGACGGGCATCTCGACCGACAGCGCGCGGCGGAAGAAGTCGAAGGCCGGGGCGCGGTGGACGGCGCGGCAGTGCAAGAAGCTCTTCCAGGCGAGGCCCATGCCGGAGCTTGCCTCGCCCAAGTGGGAGATTGGGTTGCCGGCCATGGGGCAGACGGCGTATGCGGGCGGGACAGGACAGGAGATTGCGGGGCCTTTTGTTGTGGTTGGGGAGAAGTGAGCCTCCGGCGAAGACAGCGACCTACCTTGCCAGCCGGAAATAGCGCTTGGCGCGCGTCACGTCTTTGAGTATCTGCGCCTTGAGGGCTTCGGGCGAGGGCCACTCGATCTCGCCGCGAAGACGGAGCAGAAACTCGAGTTCGATCGGGGTTCGGTCGTCTAACTCGATCGGCTCGAAGTCCAGAATGTGCGACTCGACGGCAAAGGACGGATCGCCGAAGGTGGGACGGTTCCCTACGTTTGTGACCGCTTGAAAGCGGCGGCCCGCCACGGAGAGGCGCGTGACGTAAACGCCGAAGGCGGGGAGCAGGCCGTCGTAAGCGGCCAGGTTGACGGTGGGCACTAGCAGGCGAGTGGCGATGCCTCGGCCGCGCGCCGGCCAGGAAAGCACCGCAAAGGGGCGACCCAGCATCCAGCGGGCGCGGGTCAAGTTGCCTTCCGCTAAAAACGCCCGAATGGCCGAACTGGAGACCTCCAGCCCATGTATGCGCACCGGAGCATGGACGTGAACGGCAAATCCGAATCCCTCGCCGAATCGCTGGAGTTGGGCCACGCCGGCCTGGGCGCGATGGCCGAAGCGGAAGTTTCCGCCCTCGTGCAGAGCGCGAATCCCTAAAGTCTCGACCAGAATGTGGCGCACAAACTCCCTGGCCGTCAGGCTGGCCAGCGCTGCGTCGAAGCGCAGCGCCAGCACGGCATCGAGTCCGGTGGCGGCCAGCAAGTGGAGGCGCTCGTTCATGGGGGTGAGCAGCTTGGGCGCGGTCGCTGGACGGAGAAACTGTTCGGGGTGCGGATCGAAGGTGATGGCTACCGAGCGAACTCCCAACCCTCGCGCCTCCTCGACCACGGCGGAGAGCAGTTCGCGATGGCCGCGGTGGACGCCGTCGAAGTTGCCGATGGCTGCCACTGAAGGGCCGAAGCTGGCCGGAATTTCCGCGATGGTGCGAAAGACGGGGATTGCATGAGGCTGGCGCATCATGCTGAGGCATCCACTTGTTCGAGATCGACGAGCAGGCTAAGCCCATCGTAGGCCAGCTTCACTCCGGCAGGCAGGGAACGGTTGGTCTCCGCGTGGCCCAGCTCGTGGGCGATGTGAGTGAGCCAAGTATGGCGGGCGCCGATGCGCTCGGCCCAGGCCACGGCCTGCGCGACGGTGGCATGGTTGGGGTGGGGCGTGTGGCGGAGCGCGGAGAGAACCATATGCTCCAGTCCCGCCAGCAGTGCGAAGCTCTCTTCGGGAATGGCGCTCACGTCGGTGAGGTAAGCGGCGTTTCCGAAGCGGAATCCGGCGATCTCCATTTCGCCGTGCTTCACTGGGACGCGCAGGAACGCGACGCCATGAACGCCGGTGCGATCGTGGAGCGGGAGCAGTTGCACACGGGCGCGGTTGGGATATGTAGCGTGGGGAGAAAACGTGTACTCGTAGACGCGCTCCAGCACCTGGGCGGTCTGCGGCGCCGCGTAGAGCGGAATCGGACCGCCCTCGTGGACGGCCATGAAGCTGAGCGGGCGCAGATCGTCCATGCCCAGAATGTGATCGGCATGGCCGTGGGTATAAAATACGGCATCGACCCGGGTGATGCCGTTGCGCAAGGCTTGCTCTCGAAAGTCCGGGCCGGTATCGATGACTACGACGCGCTCCTGGGCGGACCCGTTGGAGAGCTCGCTGTCAGGTTCCCTGCCGGACTCGGACCAGCGCAGCAGGACCGAGGGACGCAAGCGCTGGTCGCGGCGATCCTCCGAGGTGCAAACGGCGCAGTCGCAGCCCAGCGTGGGAACCCCCATCGACGTTCCGGTTCCGAGAAATGTGAGCAATCCTTCCATTGCGGTCTAGCGCTTGTCCTGCGCCGGCGGGGGTTGCGGAGGCTGCATGCTCTGCAAGGAGATCATGCTGGAAATCTCCAGGAAGGCCATGCGCGCCTCGAAGAGCACGGTCCGCAGTGTGCGCTCCTCGGCTGCGGTCAGGTTGCCCTGGGTCTTTTCGGCCAGGACGCCGAGCAGGTCGATGGTCTGACGCGCGCCCAGAATATCCACGCGCGGGCGCTGGCCCTCCTGGGCGCCGGCACCCATCTGTATCATGGCCGAGACGTAAAACTGCTGCACCAGATGTTCGAACCCTATGGGCGGCTGCGCGCCGATGGCCGGATTCTGTGCGCGCACCAGGTCTTCCAGGCGTTGCGCGGAGGCATCGTAGGCGGTTTTCTGCGCCTTGCTCTCCTGAGCCGTGGGCGCGGGCGGAAGCTCCGGCTGCGCGGTGCTCTTGACTTCGGCAGCGGGCGCCTCGACGGGCGCGGGCTTGCTCTCGGTCACCACCAGCCTCGGACCGGAACTCGGCGAGGGACTGGATGCGGGGCTGGGTCCGGCGCTGGGTTCAACGGGCGCTGCTTCGCCCGTCGCCGCTTGCGACTGCCGGCTCTCTTGCTCTTCCTCCGCCTTGAACTTGCGGCGGTCGATCACTGTGAATTTTGGAGTATCGCTCATGGTGTTCGGTTTTCCAATCTGCTTGCAGCCACAATTTTCGCATACTTGCCGAATAACTACCCAATAACGGTCGCTCCGGAATACGATTTCACCGGTCCGGTGAAACTCTGTAAGTGGTCTGCCGGCAGGGGTAACCGCTGGCATTTCGCCGGCCGTCATTGCCACATCTGGCACTGCGACGCTGACGCTTGCATCGGCCTGTAGCCCGACCACCTATACCGGTCCGGCTCCCACGTACACTGGCGCCACCGACGTAACCGTGACAGGGGCAAGTGGGAACCTGTCGAACTCGGACGTCTTTGCCTTGACGACCGGGCCCTTGCAATATAAGGGCGATTGAGGTGTGCAATAGGGGGTGCGCTGTCGTTCGGCGGGCCAACCGGAAACAGAGGACTTGTGCCGCAAGCAATTCCTTAGCTGAGCGAATTCGCGCCCAGGCGCGTCTTTCCCTCAGAGCCGAGGATTGCCCTCTGCGCTTGCTCGTCGGCAAGACAAAGTGTGCGTTCAGGCGATACCCTGATAACGGAGTTTTCTAAGCCATTCTAGAAGGAGTCGAGATGAAGTTCGGTAGATGGGCTATGTTATTGCTTGCGGCGGCGCCGTTTTTGGCCGGCTGCGGAGATTTTTGGCAGGCGCCGGTCAGCACCTCCGCCAGCTTCTCACTTTCCAATAGTGGCAACATCGCCGTGACCGCCGGTTCGACCAACACCGACACCATCACCGTGACTCCGGCAAACTCGTTTACCGGGACGGTTGCGTTGACTTGCGCAATCACCACCGCGGCTGCGGGCGCTACCGTTGACCCGACGTGCAGCTTTTCTTCGGCTTCGGTGGACATCACCACCACCACGGCCGGAACCTCCACGCTGACCGTCACTGCCGGCACCTCGGCAAGCCCGGCCTCCACAGGAGCTTACCAGCTTACGGTGACCGGCGTTTCGAGCAACGTCGCCGAGACCACCACCTTTTGCGTTGCCGTGGGCGTCTCCACCTCCAGTTGCACCGCCACTGCCACCACCAGCGGCGACTTCTATATCCTGAATCAGACGACCATTTCCGGCTATTCCGTCGTCTCCAGCGCGCTCGCTCAGCTCAGCGGAAGTCCTTATACCTTGCCCTCCGGCACAGGGAGCGCAATAGCCATCGATCCGGCGGAAAGCAACCTTCTTTATGTGGCCACCACCGGCGGAATCTACCTTTACAACACCCAGTCGATGTCCGCGACGCCGACGACAATATCTTCCGTAAGCGGGATCGTTGCCATTCAAGTGGATCCATCCGGCAAATGGCTGCTGGCGGCCAATAGTTCAAACATCCTTTCCGCCATTCCCATAACCTCCACAGGCATTGTGGACACGACCCGTTCCGAGCAAACGCCTGTGCAACTGGCAGGAACCCCGATCCAGATGGCCATCTCTCCATCTGACTCGAATGTGATTGTGGCTGTGGCGCTTGGCACCTCCGGAACCCAGGTCTTCTCATTCGATTGGAACTCCGCCACGCCCATCGGAGCCACACCTTTAAAAACCGTCACTCCGTACAATACTTCGGGCGGCACCGCGCAATCGGTGGCCATCGACCCGCAAAACAGATTCCTGTACATCGGCGAAACCGTCGCCCTCCCCAATTCCACCACAGGCACCGGCGGATTGAGAGTCTATACGATCACCTCCACTGGCGTGAATGAGATCACGGGTTCTCCTTATTCCAGCGGTGGAACAGGACCTCATGCCATCCTGCCAGAATCCACCGGAACCTACGTCTACGTTGCCAACTGGGCGGGCAACGCCACCGGTTACGGCTTCAAGGTAACTTCTTCCGGCGCGCTGACGCCGCTTTCCGGCAGCTTTACGACTGGAACCGATCCTGTCGGCTTGGCCGAGGACAACACAGACAGCTTTGTGCTGGCCGTTTCCTCGGGCGGCAGCCCAGACCTGGACGCCTACTCTTTCGATAGCTCAACAGGTGTGCTGGGCACCCCCCTCACCGTAGCCACAACCGGAACCACACCTGTCGCCATCGTCGCCGTTCCGTAAGGTAACGCAGGCGCGTGAGGGAACACTGAATCGGAAATAGCAAGAGCGCGGCCAAGCCATTTGGCCGCGCTCCAGTGCAATCGCAGCTTTGCAAACGCAACGGATGGTCGTCGATGTTTTGCAACGGAGCGGCTTCGGCTGTGCCGCAAGTGGCCTGAAATGAGTGGGCTTTGGACCCCACCGAATGGTTCCCGCGACTCTTGCCGAAGATTGCCTCCCGCGCGCGCATACTGGAATACGGAGATGGAGCGACCGCGGAGAAGCCGGCCCGCAACTATCGCATTCTATGTCACGAAAAGCGCTTTTTTCGAGTTCGCTAACAACCGTCCCATCAACCGTTTGCCAAAAATTGACTGCACCGAAAACACCGAAATATTTGCGATTTTCACTGTGAATCTGTGGAGGCCTATATAACTCACCCATAATCAATGCTTTACATGGAGCGCCTTCACAGAAACACAGAATCACAGAAACTGTGAATCTGTGGAGCCTATGCTAACCTACCTGCAATCAATAACTTTCAACCGTGCGCTCCACAGGAACACAATTCCTGTGTTCCTGTGCCCGCATCTCCCCGCGCCCCCTTGCTCTGCTATCCTCAAGAGGACCGCCACCGGCTGTGCTCACGCGCTCTCCAATCTCATCTGCCGCCTTCCTCCGGCGCTCCGCCGCCTCCAGACTGCCGTTGCTTCCCCTCTGTTTTCTGGCGCTCGGCCTGGGTTGCGCGCGCTTCCATCAGGAACATCACGATACCGTCTACGTATCCGCCCGGCAGATGTATCTCCATGACCGCGTCGCCGCCGTCTCCAACCGCGTCGCCCAGGTGACCAACGGCCAGCCCCTCGAAGTCCTCGAACACGGACGCCGCTTCCTCAAGGTGAAGACCCGGAAGAACGAGATTGGCTGGATTGAAGAGCACTCCGTCATCGACGCAAAGACCTACGATGCCTTCGAGCAGCTAGCCGAGCGGCACAAAGATGACCCCGTCGTGGCCGACGCCACCCTGCGCGACGATATGTACGCGCACTTGCGGCCCGGGCGGGAGACGGAGCGATTCTACCTGCTGGCGGCCAACGCCAAGGTGCGCCTTCTGACCCGCGCCTCGATTCCCAAGGCGGTGGTGCCCGGCACGGTGCCGGTTGCCCGGCCCCCCGCTCGGAAAGCGCCACAAGCCGGGAAGAGTCCCGCCTCCCCCGCCAAACCGCCTGCTCCGAAAGGCGCGGCGCCGGATTCCGGCCTGCCCGCGGCGGAGTCGATGCCAATGCCCCCACCTATGGAGGATTGGTGGCTGGTGCGCGACGCCGCGGGGCATACGGGCTGGCTGCTCTCCGCCCGCCTCGACGTGGATGTGCCGGACGAAATCGCGACTTATGCGGAAGGACAGAAGATCGTGGGCGCCTATGTGATCGCCAGGGTCTACGATTCGGAGGCTTCCACGCCCGACCGCAGCGTGCCGGAGTACGTAACCGTGCTCAGTCCTCCTCAATCGGGGTTGCCGTTCGACTTCGATCAGGTGCGCGTTTTTACCTGGAGCGTCAAGCGGCACCGCTATGAGACAGGCTTTCGGCTCCACCCCATTCAGGGCTACCTGCCGGTACGGACCGGATTTCAGCCGGGGCCGGAGGGCAAGGAGCCGACCTTCAGCTTCCAGATCGCGGGCGGAGAAAACGTTGCCGTGGATGCCGCGACGGGCATTGCGCGGCCCGCCAATCCTCGCACCATCGTCTACTTGATGCGGGATACGCAGGTGCGGCGGACAGGCGCGGACCTGGGACCGATTCCCGTCAGTCGCTTGCCCGTATCGCAGCCGAAGCCGGCCAAACCGGCCAAGAACAAATCCAGGTAAGCGAAACATCCACGGGGTTCACATGAGCCGCAGCGCATCCACATCCACCACCAGATTCCGGCGCGGAATATCGGCGGCATCGGAGTGGGCCAGCATTCCGCGCAGGGCGGCGTTGAGCGCCTTGCGCGAATTGGCCTTCAAGATCAGGTGAAAGCGGTAGACGCCCTTGATTCGGGCGATGGGCGCGGTGCAGGGGCCGAGCACTCGCACAGCTCCGCTGTTCTGATTTTGGATGAGATACTTGCCCAGAATAGACGACCACCCCGCCGCCTCTTCCAACTTGCCCGATTGCACCAGCACATTGGCCAGTACGCCGAAGGGCGGATAGTGCATCCAGCGCCGGTACTTCAGCTCGCGCTCCACAAAGCTGGCGTAGTCGTGCTTGGCGGCGGCCAGAATCGCGTAGTGGTCGGGGTAGTAGGTCTGCACCGCCACGCGCCCCGGCAGTTCGCCGCGACCGGCCCGTCCGGAGACCTGCGTCATCAACTGAAAAACCCGCTCGGCGGCGCGAAAGTCGGGCATGGAAAGCGCGTGGTCGCATCCCACCACGCCCACCAGTGTGACGCCGTGAACGTCGTGGCCCTTGGCAATCATCTGCGTGCCGACTAACAGGTTGATCTCGCCCGAATGCAGCCGCGCCAGCAGTCGTTCTAGATCGTAGCGCCCGCGCACCGTATCGCGGTCCATGCGCCCGATGCGCGCCCCGGGGAATATCTCGCCCAGCCGCTCTTCGCCCTGCTGCGAACCCGCGCCCAGATAGTAAAGGTGTTCGCTCTCGCACTTGGGGCAGTGCGCCGGCACCGTCCTGCGAAAGCCGCAATAGTGACATTCGAGGTGCTGTCCCTCGCGGGCCTCGCCGGCATCTTCCGCCGGCGGCTTGTGGTGAGTGAGCGCGATGGCGCAATTCTGGCACTCCAGCTTTTCGCCGCAGGCGCGGCAGATCACGGCGAACGAGTACCCGCGGCGATTCAGCAGGATCAGGGCTTGCTCGCCGCGGTCGAGCGCGGTCTGCGTCTGCTCGATCAACGCGCGGGAAAATAGCTGCTCCTTGCCCGTCTCCTGAAACTCGCGGCGCATATCGATCAGCTCGACATCGGGGAGCGGGCGATTCATCACCCGCTTCCGCATCTCGATGCGCCCATACTTGCCCTGGACCGTATTCTGCCAGCTTTCAAGCGAAGGCGTGGCCGAACCCATCGCCACCACCGCCCCCTCCAGCTTGGCGCGCATCACGGCCACGTCGCGGGCGTTGTAGCGCGGCGTCTCCTCCTGCTTGTAGCTCTGATCGTGCTCCTCGTCCACTAGAATCAGTCCCAGATGCGGCGCGGGGGCGAAGATCGCCGAGCGGGTGCCGACCACAATAGGCGCATCGCCGCGCTGGATGCGCCGCCACTGTTCGCTGCGCTCCTCCGGGGTAAGCGCCGAGTGCAGCAGCGCGACCCTCGATCCAAAGGCCGCATCCAGCAGCCCCGCCGTCTGCGGCGTGAGGCCGATCTCCGGGACCAGCAGAATCGAAGCCAAGCCCCGATCCAGCGCCCGCTGCATCGCCGCCAGATAAACCGCCGTCTTCCCGGAGCCGGTCACTCCGTGCAGTAAAAAGGGCTGAAATCCCCCCAGCGCCGCCGCCAGACCCGCCAATGCCTCCATCTGCGGTTCGTTCAGCCGCACCGGCTCCGCAACCGTTCGCAATCCGCCCAGGTGAAAGGCCGCCGGCCGCTCGTCGACGCGCACCAGCGCCCGCCGCACCAGCGTTTGCAGCGTCGAGGAAGGAAGCTGCTTGCGACGCAGCTCGGTGAGCGGCAGCTCTCCGCCGCAAGCCGCCAACTCCGCTAGAATCGCCTGCTGTTTGGCGGTCAGCGCCGGCAACCGCGCCTCCGGGATCAGTACCGCAAACCGCTCCATGCGCCGCGCATCGCGCTCGACGGCCGCTGTCTCGCGCGCGATCCACTTCCTGCGCAGCAGCGCGGCCAGCACCGGCAGAGTCGCCGCCGTCGCCGTGCGCAGCGTTGAGACCTTCACAGGCTCGCCCGCCGCCAGCCGCTCAAGCACCCGTCGCTCCAAGTCCTGCTCTTCCGCCGAGAGCTTTGCCTTGCGCCGCTTCGGACTGACCTTGCACTCACCGCCAAACATGGGTGCCCCAGGTCTCGATTCCGAGACCTGGGAGTCTCGCTGGACGCTCATTCCTCCAGGTTTTCGGACCTGGAAGATATTGGATTTCCCCTCCAGACTCTCGGCCAGCACATCTCGCCCCAAGTCGGTGATGCGGTAATAAACCGTGCGCCGCACCTCGGCCATCAGTGGCAGCATTCCGCGCAGCACCTCGCCCAGCGGCGCCAGATAATACTGCGCCATCCATTCCGCCAGCTCCAGCAGTGGCCCGCTCAAGAGCGGCTTGTCGTCCAGCACCGCCTCGATATAGCGCGCCTCGAAATCCGCGGCTTCCTTTGCGCCGACCGCGGTCACCACCCCTATCAGCTTCTCGTTGCGAAAGGGCACAATCACCCGCGCCCCGCGCAGCGGCGTCTGCCCCTCCCGCACCGCATAGGTAAAGGTCCGCTCCAGCGGCACAGGCAACGCGACTTCGCAATAAGCGGGCATGAGAGACAAGTTTCAGTGTAGGGGATGGGAACCTTACGCGCTCCGCAATTGCCGGCAGGAGGCAAATAGTCGTCGGAGATAAGTAGCGTGGTTCGACGACACCAATGCGAATGGAAATGTATGCCGGTCGACAGGGAGAGATGGGGAGCGCGCGGCCAGACCACGGCGTTAGCGACGACTGCGGGCTCATCTTTGAGTGGACAAGGCTGTCGCCGCGGCTTCCGACACTCCCGTCACCGATAGAGAGCCGTTTGCCGTTCCGCTTCCAGCCCCTTTTTCCTCGAGCACGATCTCTCCGTCTCGCATATGCAAAATCCGTCCGGCGATCGAAGCCGCATCGGGATTGTGCGTAATCATCAGCGTGGTCTGCCCTAGTTCTTGGTTGGACTTGAGCAGCATCTTCAAAACCGATTCGGAATTCTTCGTATCCAGATTGCCGGTTGGCTCGTCGGCCAGAACTATGGCGGGACGGGAAATCAGCGCCCGCGCAATGGCCACGCGCTGTTGTTCGCCGCCGCTCAACTCCGAGGGTCGATGCCGGAGGCGGCCCTTGATCGCAAGCAGTTCGCTCAGGTGGTCGAGATAGTCGCGATCCAGCGGCTCCTTGCGCCCGCTGACTTCGTAAGCGATCTCGATATTGCCCATCGCCGAGAGCGTGGGCAGCAGGTTGAACTTCTGGAAGACGAAACCTATGCGGTGTTTGCGCAAGCGGGTGCGTCGGCTGTCATCGAGCGCGGCAAAGTCCACGCCGTCGATCAGTACGCGCCCTCCGGTGGCTTGGGTCAACCCACCGAGCAAATAAAAAAGCGTGGACTTGCCCGAACCGGAGGGTCCGACGATGGCCACAAACTCCCCCGGCAGAATAGACAGCGAAACTCCGCGCACCGCGGTGACCTGAAGTCGACCCGCCACATACACCTTGGTCAGGTTCTCGGCGAGAATGATTGGCGAAGAATCGTCGGGCTGCACATTCCCATTGTAAATGCGGCCGCAGGCAAGCTTACGGTATGAGTGTTTCCACGCACACCTTGCACCGCGCGTTATTGCCGCGCCGCCTGATCGCGGCAACCGCGCGGACTTCGAGTCGATTTGCAAGTAGCGAAGATTCGAGCTGGAGGTCTTTTATCCGGTGCTATCCCACGCACAACAATCCCACGCCTTCGGCACGCTTGCGTTCGCGCTGAGTTGAGTCGTCGCGCATCGATCAAAAACATATTGACGCTTGACAGGTTCTCGAATAGGACTAGATCATGGCGGCGGTTTTCGGCGCTTCGGGTTTTCGCACAACGCGAACCGCCGCTCATGTACGGCTCTCTACTTCGCTCGCGATAGGCCCCACTTAGCCAGCCGATCACACAACCAGAGGTACAAGCCTATGCAGAACGTGTCAGCATTCGCAAGCGGAGGTGTCGATTCAAGGCACTATATCCGGGAACGGCTCGATTCCTGGAAGGAGATAGCGTCGTATTTCCGGCGCGATGTGCGCACCGTACAGCTATGGGAGAAGAGCGAGGGGCTCCCGGTGCGCCGTCAGTTTCACAAGAAGCTGGGGAGCGTGTATGCCTATCGGCAAGAGCTGGAGGCATGGTTGCGCGACCGCTCGGCCCATTCCTCTCATCATGCCCGATCCGAGCGTCTTCGAGGCCCGAGCAGCGAGATCAATGTGTTTGTCGATGAGCCCGCGGGCCACGGGGATTTCAGAATCCTGGCGCTTCCGTTCGAGGTTCTCTGTTCTCCAAATGAGGCCGTCCCCGGGCGGCCTCTGGTGGAGAAGTTCGCGGGCGGCTTGAGAAACGACCTTATCGCCGAACTCTCGCGCACACAATCTCGCCTGGCAATAGTTCCGCAGGCGGAGACTTGTCCGTTGGGAGTGTCCCGATCGGAACACTCAAGAAGGCTGGCCACGGAATTGGGCGCTCATTTCATTCTTTCGGGAAGGATACGCACTTCGGCCGGCCAGTTGCGAGTTACGGTCGAAGTTGTTCGCACGTCGGATTCGAAGTGCGTGTGGTCGGAATGCTTCGAGGAGGAACCGAGCGACGGTCTTCGCACTCAACCCACTCTCGCCCGACTGATGGGCCAGTCTCTCGGCGAGTGGGGCTTCGATCGCGTCAACGAGCCGCAAGACGACGACGCGGCCAGACGCAATATGGCTTCTCATAGCTGCATCGTCGCTTCTTACTTCAGGCAGCGGCGCAGCATCGAGGCTCTCAGGAAAGCCTTGCGCTACTTCCTGGATGCGGTCGAGTTGGACCCGCGATGCGCCGACGCATACGCAGGCCTTTCGGACACCTACATTTCTCTCTCCTACAACCATCTTATGCCGTCGCGGGAGGCCGCGTCCCTAGCGCGCGAGGCGTTGCGAACAGCACTCAAGATCGACGAGAACTCCACCAAAGTCGTCAACGCGCACATCAACCTCCTTATGCATTGCAGTTGGGATCTTGCGGCGGCCGAACGGCGATGTCGACAGACAATCGAATTCGGAAGGGCGGACGGCCGCACACTCCAGTTGCTTTCCAGTTTGATGATTCTTAGCGGCCGTCATCGGGAGGCCATCGAATTCGCGCTGGAATCCTGCCGGCAAGAGCCTCAGGTAGACAAGGCCCCAAGTCACATTCAGGTTTCGCTTGCGTATTTCTATGCCGGCGATTACGCCAATGCAATCTCCTCGGTTCGATCTGCCGTCGAGCGACAGCCTCAGCATACGATGGGACAAGCGTTGCTGGGCAGGATCGAAGCTCAACTCGGCAATTGGGACGATGCCATCTCAGCCTTCAAGCGGGGATTGGAGTTATCTCATGGATCCATGTTCACCAAAGCACTGCTGGCTTATGCTTACGTGGGAAGCGGGAACGCAACGAGAGCCATGCCGCTGCTTCGAGAGCTTGAACGGGAAAGCTCGGACGAATGCTTTCCGGACTACGACGTTTCCGCGGTTCACGCGATACTGAACAACGAAGAAGCGGCCTTGGAGCATCTCCACAGGGCTTGTAACGCCCGAAACATCATGACCCTTTTCGCCCGCCATGACCCAAGGTTCGCGCGCCTGCGGAATTCTTCAGGCTTTCAGAGGATATCGTCGCGCATTTACCCCTGTGAAGTCTTGCCTCCGGCGGCTTGACTAGCTCTTCCTGACCACGGGTGGAACGGCCATCTCCGGCGTGAGAGTCGGGCGCTTCAGATGCCAATCGGTGGCTTTCTCGAAGGCATTTGCAAGCGCCAGCACCTTGCCTTCGCTGAAGCGCGGCCCGGCGATCATCAGCCCTATCGGCAGGCCGTCGCCTGAAAAGCCGCAAGGGATGGAGATGGCGGGCAGTCCGAAGATATTGAAGGGCGAACAGTTGGAAATGACCTCCGGCTCGCGCGGTTTCACCTCTTCTTCGCGATTCAGCGAGTCGTTGATGGTGCGTGGAAGGATGCGCATGGTGGGCAGCGCCACCAGGTCGAAATCCGCAAACGCATCGTCGATGCTCTTGCGCGTCAGGATGAGCTGCCAATTCGAGGTCACGTAGTCGACAACTTTTTCCGAGCACGCCTCGGACGTAACATCGTCCATGGCCTTTTGCGCCGACTCGAAACTTTGCCTCACCCCGAGCGAATAGCGCATCGCATTGCGGCGCAGCAGTTGAAGATGATAGGCTTCCCGTTCCCCGCCCAGCGCCAGCGCATTGAACCCCGCGGTGCCGGGCAGATGGCAGTCCTTCACGCTCTTGGTCAACTTCGCCAACAACTGGATGGCTGCCTCGATAGCCTTTGCGGTTTCGTCGTCGAGGTGATCGAAGAACGGCGCCCGTGGAATTCCCAAACGGATGGAAGAGACGGGCTGTTTCATGGATGCGACATAATCTTCTTTCGGATGGTCCACGCTGGCCACGTCGCGCTTGTCGTAGCCCGTCATGTGATTGAGCATGATGGCGGCATCCTCGACGGTCTTGGTCATTGGGCCGCAGTGGTCCAGAGAGTAAGTCAGCGGGACGATGCCGCGGATCGAGACAAGTCCGTAAGTCGGCTTCAAGCCGACAATGCTGCAATAACATGCGGGCATACGGACCGAGCCGCCCGTGTCCGTTCCCAGCGCGCCAAAAGTTAGGTCGGAGATTACCGCCGCCGCGGAGCCGCCCGAGGAGCCTGCCGGTATGCGATCAAGCGCCCATGGATTGCGGACGGGGCCAAAGTAAGTGGAGGCGGAAGAACCGCCGGCCGCGAACTCGTGCATATTCGCCTTGCCGAGAATGACCGCGCCAGCCGCCTTCAACCGCAATACCACCTCCGCGTCCTGATCCGGAACGCGGTCGTCGAAGACCTCGCTGGCCGCCGTGGTCCGGGTTCCGGCCATGTCGATGTTATCCTTCAGCACGATCGGAATCCCGTGCAGCGCGCTTCGGAACTTGCCGGACCTGGCCTCCGAATCCAAGAGCGCCGCCTGCGCTAGGGCGCTCTCTTGCATCACGGTGATAAGCGCATTGATCTTTGGATTGTAGACCTTGATGCGGTCAAGCAATGCCTGCGTCAACTCCGTGGACGTGACTTCGCGGGCCTGAATGCGTCTCGATGCCTCGCTCAAGGTAAGCGCGCAGAGGCTTTCGCCCGGCGCTTTGTCCGCTGCAAACGACTTCCCAGCGGCCGCGAAAGCCGCAACAGTTGCGGTCATCGCCATGAACTCACGGCGGTCCAGTATCGTCATCGTATTGTTCCCCTTCTCTTTATTTCGTTTCAGCGATTCTCGTGCAAGCGAAATAGAACGAACTCTCGCGGGCGATTGCAAAATTCCTTGAGAATGCCCGATACTCAAGACATGGTGGCGGCATCGTCCTCGCGGACTATTTCCCTATAGCGCATTGCGCGAGCTTTCCGTGTCCGCCGCTCATTCTCCTGATTGGACACGAGAGCGATGCAAATCAAGCGACGAGCCGCTTACGCCGCCATCTACCTCTTATGGGGCGGCTCGTATCTCGCTATCCGTCAGGTTGTCCATGTGGTTCCGCCCTTTCTCGCGGCCTCGGCGCGATACAGCATCAGCGGAACGATTCTTCTGGTCTTCAGTTTTGCAATCAGGCGGGAAGCGCCCCCGAGTATGCGCCGGATATTGAACTGCATGGCGACCGGCATAGCCATGACCGCGCTTGGGTACTCCATCGTGTTCTGGGCCGCGACGCGCTTGCCCTCGTGGACGGTCGCCGTTCTCACCGCGACTTCCTTCTTGTGGACTTACATCGGCGAGTGCCTTGTGCTTCGCTCCGAGCGTCCGCGCTTGCGTATGTTTTTTTTCCTGCTGATGGGCCTGGCGGGAATTCCGTTGGTTGGCGGAACGGCGCTCCAACGGGGCCATTCTATATCCTCCTTTGCCGCCGTGAGCGTGGTGGCAGGCGCGCTTTCATGGTCCGCAAGTTCGCTGGCGATCAAACGCATCCGGCTTCCGGAATCCTGCTGGCAGACGGCGGGCTTCCAGTTGGCAACCGCCGGTATACTGCTGGCGGGAGTTTCCCGCGCGCTTGGGGAGTGGACAAGAGTGCCGGAGATGAATATTACGCTCGGTTACCAACCGCTGCTGGGCATGACCTATCTCATCTTCGGCGGGTCGGTGATTGCGTTCGGTTCCTTTCATTGGTTGATGCGCCGCGAATCGCCGTCTCTGGTGGCTACATTCGCCTACGCGAACCCTATCGTCGCCATGGCGCTTGGCATTGGATTCGCGGGCGAGTCCTGCTCGGTTCGACAATTGATTGGAGCGATTGCAATCCTGCTGAGCGTGGTTCTGATCTGGAAAACGCAACCGGCTCGGGTTTCTGTGAGCATGGCGAAGGATCGAACAGACGCTTCTTCCGGCGGCGAGGCTCGTCTCAACGGATTCTCGGAGACCGTCGCCTGATCGCGGTCGCCGCATACGATGCTACGGAGTCGCGTCCGATTTATCTTCCGCTTTCGGTTTTCCTTCGACGATGGGCGGCACCGCCGTTGCGGCTGTCAAAGGCGGCCGCTTGGTGTGCCAGTCGGTGGCCTGCTGATAGGCATATGCGAGCGCCAGAACCTTGCCTTCGGAGAAGTGCGGACCGGCGATCATCAGGCCGATCGGCATACCATTGGATGTAAAGCCGCAGGGCAGCGAGATCGCGGGAATGCCGAACGCGTCGAAAGGCGAAGTGTTAGTGCAGCCGCCGCCGCCTTCAAACCAGTCGTAGACCTTTGTGGGCTTGGCGCCGCCTGCTCCCCCGCCCATCCCGCCGCCGGCCAACTCGTGAGCCAGCGAGTCGTTGATCTTCGGGGCCAGGCCGCGCGTGGTAGGCACAATAACCAGGTCGAAGTCCTTGAAGGACGCATCGATCATGCGGCGGGTGGTCATAAGCATTTGGTGCGCCCTGGCGGCATCCGCGGCGGTGGCCGCTTTCGTCCCCGGCGGCGGATTCTCCAATCTCTCGAAGCGCGCGCGTGTGGGCGGCATATAGTTCAACCCGTACTTCTGTATCAGGTCGTGATGGTAGAAATCCGCATCGCCGGCACCGCTTCCAGGCAGGCCTTCCCAAAGAGGAGCGCTGGATGTGATTCCGACCGTCAACTTGCCGAGCACTTCCAGCGCGGCCTGCACGGCCTTATCTACCTCCGGCTCCACATGATCGTAAAACGATTGCGGAGCGCCGAGGCGGAAGCCCGCGACCGGCTGCTTCATCGCCTTCACGTAGTCCTCGGGCGCGCTTGGGACGCTGAAGATGTCGAGATTGTCGTAGCCTGTCATCTGTCCGAGCATCAGGGCGACATCCTCGACGGTTCGCGCCATCGGTCCGCAGTGATCGAGGTCGGCCGTGCATGGAATGATGCCGCGGATGGAAACCAAGCCGACGGTCGGTTTGATTCCGACGATGCCGCACCATGCCGAAGGGCAGCGGATGCTGCCTCCGGTATCGGTGCCCAGGGCGCCGTAGGCAAGCTCCGCGGAAACGGCCGCGCCCGAGCCCGCGGACGAGCCGCCGGTAACATAGGCCAGGTTCCACGGATTGCGCGTAGGCCCGAAGTAGGAGATATCCCCGGTGCAGCCAAGAGCGAACTCGTGCAGGTTGAGCTTGCCCAGAATGACCGCTCCGGCCGCTTTCAGCTTGGTCACGATGGCCGCGTCCTCGGTTGGAACCCGGTCTCTGAACATCGGGCTGGCCGCGGTGGTGCGCGTCCCCGCCGTGTCGATGTTGTCCTTCAGCGCAATGGGAATGCCGTGCAGCGGGCCGCGGAACTTGCCCGCCTTGGCTTCCGCATCCAATGTCTCGGCCTGCGCCATCGCCTCCTTTGCCATCACCGTGATGTAGCAATTCACCTTCGGGTTATACACTGCGATGCGATCGAGCAAAGCGGCGACCAACTGCTTTGAAGTTACCGTATTGCTATGAATCGCGGCGGATACTTCGGTGAGGGTTTTGCCGATCAACAGATCGGAATCGGCGGTTGCCGGCTGTCCGGCCATGCGCCAGTTGCCGAGGAGCATTTCCGCGGCTGCGGCGCCACCGGCCAGAATGCCGAATCTGCGTCTTGTAAGATTCATCGTCAAGTATCTCCTTTTTGAATTTGCGATCGCCGAGCGCGGTTCCTGAAAGGGGAAAGCCTAAGTTGGTCCGTGCTATGAATCAATAACCGCATTCGAGAAACGCGAAAGCGCGATGTACAGGTCAGAGATGAGTGATAAGTTCGGGAACCGGAGTATCCGGAGCAATTGGAGGCTTCATGCTATGCCACGAGGTTGCCTTCTCGTAAGCGTCGGCAAGCGCAAAGACCCGGGCTTCTGAAAAATGGGGGCCGCAAATCATCAACCCCACCGGGAGGCCCTGCTTGCTGAATCCGCAAGGGACGGTGATCGAAGGGATTCCGTAGGCATTGTAAGCGCCCACATTCCCTCCGCCTCCTCCGCCGGCCCCCGATGGCGGCGTACCCGCGATCGTCTGCAGATTTCTCTTGATCATGTCGTTCAATGCGGGAGCGGTGTTCTTCTGTGTCGGCAGCGCCACCAGATCGAAGTCCGAGAAGGCGTCGTCGACAGTCCGGCGGAGCGTCTCCAGTTCCCAGCGAAGCCGTATGTAATCCTCCGCGCGAGGGTGTCCGTCTTCCTCCGCTTTGAGGCGAATGCGGTCGGTCGGTTGATAGCGGGAAGATTGCAGCTTGTAAAACTGTTCATGGTATGCGAAGACTTCGCCGAGGTTGGCGAAGTTCTGGTACGAGACATCGTTGGTGGAAGGCAGCGAAACTTCCTTGACCCCTTTGGTCATCGTTCCGAGCCGATCGATCGCGTCCTGGACTATCTTTCCAACCTCATCGTTGACGCCGTCGAAGGCTCCGACAGGAATGCCCAGACGCAGATTCGCTATGGGCTGCTTCATCCCCGCAACGTAATCTTCTTTGGGATGGTCGACGCTGGTTATATCGAGTTTGTCGTAGCCGGCCAGCACGTTGAGCATCATGGCCGCGTCCTCCACCGTCTTGGTGATAGGTCCGCAATGATCCAGCGATACGCACAGCGGCGCAATGCCGCGGATAGGCACCAGTCCATATGTGGGCTTGATGCCGACAACTCCGCAAAACGAACCGGGATTGCGGATGGAGCCGGCCGTATCCGTGCCCAGCGACCCGTAGCAGAGATCGGCCGACATGGCCGCGCCGGAACCGGACGAAGAGCCTCCCGTGTTGTGGTCCAGCGCCCATGGATTGCGGGCGGGACCGAAGAACGAGACATCGCCCCCGCCCATGGCGAACTCATGCAGATTGGTCTTGCCGATAACGATCGCCCCGGCTGCCTTGAGCCGTGCGGCAACCGGAGCATCCTCGGTGGGAACGCGATCCTCGAAGACGCCGCTGGCGGCGGTGGTACGTGTGCCCGCGGTGTCGATGTTGTCCTTGAGCGCAACCGGAATTCCATGCAGCGGACCGCGCAACTTTCCCGCTTTCTGTTCCGCATCGAGCAGCTTGGCCTGGGCCAGCGCCTTGTCTCGCATCACGGTTATGAAGCAGTCCAGTTTGCTCGAATAGATTGCGATGCGATCCAGGCAGGCCTGCGTGAGCTGCGTAGGGGTGACTGTTCCAGCGCGGATTCTGGCGCTTGCCTCGGCCAGAGTCAGCGGAGTCAGATCCGAGGTTGCGGGGGCTGTGGCCAATGCTAACAAGCGCGGTCCAAATGCCTGCACCGCAACTACGCCGACTGCCCCGCGGCCAAATTCTCGTCTTGTGATCGTCATGAATTGCCCTCCCTTGGCATCGCTGGAGATACCTGCGAGCTTGAATCCGCGTTCGGCGATCATGCTGCTGGATTCCGTCGCGCGTTCAAGAACAAGCCGCTGAGATTCGAATGCTCAAATAACTTTTGCCGAGGAACGCGAATTGCCCCAAACCCCATCTCCATCGCGTATTGAGGTGACGGATGCGTTCAATCTTTTGTGGGCGATACGCGGTCAGTCTAACCGCGCCCCAGTGACGCTGCAAGCGAAATAGAACGAAAAGTGCGCATTTGAATTGTGCAAAAACATCTTCTCGCATTTCGCACCTTTTCGCTTGTGGAGAGCATTGTCCCGTGGCACGATCAGCCTGTAACGCACCCTCTAAAACATCCCCTCAGCGGTTGCGAAGGGTTCTCCGGCTCCCATCGCAAACTTGCTCGACCCCAATGACGCGATGAGCGTCCGCGATAGAACAACAGCCATCCGAGCCGCGCCAACGGCTATCGAGATGCCGCATCGTTATATCTCACGATGCTTAGGAGGTGTAGCCGCATGAAACTAAATCGTCGTTTCCCTCTCTCGACTATTCTTCTCGTGCTTCTCATGCTGCCCTGCCGCGGTTCGATGGCTCAGCAGTCGACGACATCCGTGCGCGGCGTGGTGGCCGACCCTACGGGGGCGGTGATCCCCGGCGCCGCGGTCGATGCGACATATAAGGCGGCCGACGTTCACAAGACAACGGTGACCGACGGAAGAGGCGAATATCAGTTTCAACAACTGGTTCCGGGCAAGTACACGATCACGGCTACGTTCACGGGAATGGGTACGCAGGAGAAGGTCGTCGAGCTGCTTGTCGCTCAACCGGCCACGGTCAACTTTTCATTGGCAGTCTCAAGCGAGACCACCACAGTGGAAGTAGCCGCGGAAAACGAGGCGCTCAATACGACGGATGCGACGATCGGCAACGCGGTCGCTCCGGAAACCGTTGAATCGCTTCCGATGGAAGGCCGCAATGCACCCGACTTGCTCAGTCTTCAGCCGGGGGTATTGTTTCTTGGACACGCGGAACAAGCGCAACTTGTAAGCAACGAGGACAGCCGCAGCGGCGCCGTTTCCGGCGCCCGTTCCGACCAGGGCAATGTCACGCTCGATGGCCTGGACAACAACGACCAAGTCTCCGGACTGGCGTTTAACGGCGTTCTTCGCTCTCCCCTCGACTCAGTAGACGAGTTTCGCGTGACCACCACCGGCGACAACGCGGAGTCCGGCCGCACTTCCGGGGCACAGGTCAACGTGGTCACGAAATCCGGATCGAATAAGTTCCACGGCGGCCTGTACGAGTACAACCGGAATACCGATATGGCCGCCAACGACTGGTTCAACAAGCAGTCACAGTTCAAGGAGAAACTTCCCAACAAGACCGGCAAACTGATCCGCAACACCTTCGGAGCGGCTGCGGGCGGCCCAATTCTCAAGGATAAAATATTTTTCTTCGCCAATTTCGAGAGCCAGCACACGGCGGAGAATCAGCAGGTGATAGACACCGTGCCCTCGCAGGCGTTGCGCAATGGCATTCTTCAGTACACCACCAGCGACAAAAATGGAAGCAACGTTGTGGGAACGGCGGGAACAGGCACGTATCTTGCTCAACTCACCCCGGCACAGTTCGCCGTGCTCGATCCCAACTGCACCGCCAGTTGCCCCTGGGGACACGGCGAGGATCCCAACGTCATTGCCTTGGCCCAGAAGTTTCCGCTTCCCAACGCCTCCGGCGGAGATTCCTACAACACCAGCGGATTCACCTGGTCCGCTCCAAATCCGACCATCCTGAACGCGATGGTCCTGAAGATCGACTACGTGGTCAACTCCAAGCATCGCCTCTTCGCTCGCGGCAACCTGCAAGACGACGGCTATTTGCTGCCGGCCCTCTACCCGACCACAGGCGCGCCGGGCTACTTTTCTCCGGTGGCGCAACCCTCTCAAGACACGCACACGGACGGCACCAAGGGTTTCGGCGCGGGCGAGACCTGGTCCATCTCCAACAGCCTCATCAACAACGTTCGCTTCGGATATACGCATCAGAGCTACTCCGACCAAGGGCCTGGAAAGAGCAGTTACACCACGCCCTCGGTCATTGGGATACCCTTCGCCATCAACCGCACGCAAATCATCGCGGTTCCGGTATACAACCTCATTGACGACGTCAACTGGGTGAAGCGATCCCACAATTTCCAGTTTGGCGTGAACTACCGGATCATCAAGGACGGGATTTCAACCGACGCAAAATCGTACAATTCGGCGAGCGCAAGCTCGGGCGAGAACTTCGACGCCATCTCCAACACCGGACAGACTCTGGACCCCGCCTCGCCGGAAGGGATAGCGGCGGGTTATGCGCCGGTGCTGTCCTCGTTCGGCTCCTCTTACAGCAGCCTGGCCATGGGCATTGCGGGCGTGGTAGCCTCGGAATCGATCGGCTATCAGTACTACAACAACCGCGATGGAACGGCCAGCCTTCTGCCCACCGGAAGCCTGGTCCAGCGCCACTTCAAGGCCAACGAACTGGAGTACTACTTCCAGGATCAGTGGCGCGTGACATCGAAGATCACCTTCACCTACGGCCTGCGCCACACCATTCTGCAGACTCCCTACGAGGTAAACGGGCAGCAGGTGCAACCCAGCGTGAGCCTCCACCAATGGGCAGCCACTCGCGTTGCCCAAGCGGCGGTTGGCGTTGTCGAACAGCCCAATTTTACCTTCTCGCCCTCCGGCAAGAGGAACAATGCCAAGCCGTTCTTTCCCATGAACTGGCTGAACTTCTCGCCTCGTGTGGGACTGGCCTACGCCCTTAACGCCAAGACATCGATTCGTGCCGGGTTCGGCCTCTACTTCGATCACTTCGGCGAAGGCGTGGTGCGCAATTTCTCGGAACTTGGTTCCTACGGTCTTGGCGGTTCGGAGTCCACGCCCGCGGGCTTCTTCAGCCCCGATACCGCGCCCCGCTTTACCAGCATCACGGTTCAGCCTGTCTACCCGGCCAATATCCTTCCCCCCAGCCTGTTGCCGCCGCCCGCAACTACCGTCAACTATCCCTACTCGCCGCCCTCGTCCGGTCAGGCCTTTGCATGGGCCATGGACGACAGTTTGAAGACGCCCTACTCCTTCGCCATGAATCTGGATGTGCAGCGCGAGTTGCCCAAGGGATTTGTGGTTGAGACCGCCTATGTCGGGCGCATGGGACGTCATCTCATCGTTCAGCGCGATCTGGGGATGCCTCTCGACCTGGTCGATCCCAAGGGCAATATGGATTACTTCACTGCGGCCTCTTTGCTTGAGAAGCAGGCGTATGCCGGTGTGAAGACTGCCAACGTAGCTCCGATCGCGTACTGGGAAGACCTGTTTCCCGATGCGGCGGGAGCCGCCGGTTCCGCGATGGCATCCATTCCTTGTCCAAAAACCGTTTGTCAGGCTGGAAACACCGCCACGCAAAACATCTACAACCAATTCAAGGCCCAGCCCCTGAACGCCACCGACGATCTGAACCTGATGGACACGCTCTGTTCTCCGGGCTGCGGCGGGCAGCTTTATCGCTATTACAACGGGGCATTCAGCTCGCTTTACGCCGACAGCACCATCGGATTCAGCGGTTACAACGCGGGCCAGTTGACCGTACGTCATCCCATGACGCACGGTCTGCAGGAGGATTTCAGTTACACCTACTCGAAGGCCATCGATATCGGCTCCGATACCGAGCGCACCTGCACCAGTTGCAGCTCGGTCGGAACCACGGCCGATGCCTCCACCGGCGTTCTGATCAACTCCTTCAACCCTCGCTTGAACAAGGCGGTTGCGGACTTCGACACCCATCACATGATTACATCCGACGTCGTCTACAAGCTGCCATTCGGCTCCGGACAGAGGTTCCTCAACTCTCAAGGCAGGGTGCTGAACGCCGTGGTTGGCGGATGGCAGTTGAACGGAATCGAACGCTGGACCAGCGGCTTGCCCTTCGGACTGCAGATTGCCGGAGGCTGGATGACTGCCTGGCCCAAGCAAAGCATGACCATCCAGACGGCGCCGCTCGGAGCTTTGGCGCCCAAGAAGACCGTCCTAGCCAACGGCTCGCCCGACGCCTTTCCCAATCCCACCGGACTGGTGGCCGGCATCACCGGACTTGCCGGCTCCGGCTCATCTCCCTTGCGCTACCCGCTGCCGGGAGAAGTAGGCCAGCGCAACCAGTACCGGGGCGATGGCTACTTCGGGGTCGATAGCGGCCTGATGAAGACGTGGAAGATAAACGAAAGGCAGGGCCTAAAGTTCGACTGGGAGGTCTTCAACGTCACCAACTCGGTGCGCTTCGACACCAATCCCATTACGTCGCTGCTGAACTCGGTGGGCAGGGGCAATCTGGGCGTCTACCAGAAGACCCTTACCGTGCCTCGCGTCCAGCAAGTCTCGCTACGTTACTTCTTCTAGCATTCCAGGCTCTGCCGCTCGAAAAGCGCGCGGCGCGGCTGGACTGGTGTTTGCACCGTACGATTGGGTAACTTCGGTCATGGCGATATAGGTTCCCGATGTCCCGCTTTTGGGAGCTGGGAGGCGAAGAATCTACACGGTCACGCTACTGGGACTCGGTGGGCTAGTCGCTTCCGTGCCGGAGCGCATCGCCCTGGAGCAAAGTCTCTTTGAAATCGGCTTCGGAATGGAGGATTCATGTTGAAACGATTCTCGCTTGCAGTTCTGTCCTTCGCATTTGCGGCGGCATCGGGTTACTCGCAATCCACGGAGAAGGTCACCATACCTGTCAGCAAGACCGCCGCAAACAGCGGCAAGCAGATGTTCGCCAGCTATTGCGCGTCGTGTCACGGCGAGGACGGCAAGGGCGCCGGCCCGGCCGCCGCGGCGCTCAAGATAACTCCTGTCGACCTGACCATGTTGAGCAAGAAAAACGGCGGAAAGTTTCCGGATCGGCACACTATCGCCGTGCTCGAGTTTGGCGAACAAACCGCGGCGCACGGCTCGGCCGCGATGCCTGTATGGGGACCGGCTCTTGGCAAGCTGAATCCGTCCAACTCCAGCGACAGGCCGATGAGGATCAGCAATCTGATCCGCTACCTCGAATCCATTCAAGCCAAATGAGCGCGCAACCGGTGTGCGCCGCTGGCCCCATTGTCTTCAGACCGCTTCAATGAAATTGAGACAGATGAGGCTGAGGCGAGAGATCGATGCCGAGGAACCTGCGCTTGTGTGCGCACGGAAGTTATCCTCGCGCGGTGAGCCATCGAGGCGCTTGGCGTTCACCGTCTAAACGCGCCGTTCAGAGCGTCAAAACGCTTTGATTGCCAGGACGCTTACCTGGGCCGCGGTCCTCCGGAGGGTGCCCGGAGGCGAACATTCACGCATCCCTGTCCGCTCTCGCCTTGCTCGGAATAGAATTAGGAAGATGCTGGATGAACGAAGCGTGGCGCTTCGTCGGTTTTCCCAAGCCAAGCTTCTTCGTTCCGAAAGAGAGTTTGAATGTCCTGGTTCAAGCGCGAAAATGAAAAATACGAGTCCGGCCTCGATAGTGCGTCCGACGACCCCGGCTCCCCCGTGAGTTCGGAAGGAAAGCGGGTTCTTACCGAGGGCCTCTGGGTTAAATGCCTGGGCTGCCGACAGCCCATCTGGAAGGCCGATCTGGAAGCCAATCTAAGCGTCTGCCCCAAGTGCCGCCATCACTTCAGGATCGGCGCCCGCCTGCGCATCGACCAGTTGCTCGATCCCGGCTACGAACTGGTGGATCGGGGTATGCGTTCCACGGATCCGCTCAACTTCACCGACGTGAAGCCCTACAAGAAGCGCCTGCTCGCCGCCCAACAGGCCACCGGTCTCGACGACGCCATACTCAACGCCGTCGGCCAACTCGGCCCGCACTCGGTGGTGGTCAGCGCCATGGAAGGCGCTTTCGCCGGCGGCTCCATGGGCGCCGTGGTGGGAGAGACCATCGCTCGGGCCGTGGACCGCGCCCGGCTAGGCCGCAAGCCGCTGATCGTGGTCGCCACTTCCGGCGGCGCGCGTATGCAGGAAGGCCTGGCCAGCCTCATGCAGATGGCCAAGATTTCCACCGCTCTGGCTCAGTTGGACGATGCCGGCGTTCCCTATATCTGCGTCCTCGCCGACCCAACCTACGGCGGCGTCACCGCCAGTTTCGCCATGCTTGGCGACCTGAATATCGCCGAGCCGGGCGCACTCATCGGCTTCGCAGGCCCCCGCGTCATTGAGCAGACCATCCGTCAAAAGCTGCCCGAGGGCTTCCAGCGCGCCGAGTTCCTCCTCGAAAAAGGCTTCCTCGATGCTGTGGTTCCCCGCCAAACCCTGAAGCCCTACATTATCCGCGCGCTGGATTTTTTGAAGATATCGAAGCCGCACGATCGGCTCGGCTGAGATGGCATTCCCCCGGCCGCACCGCTAAGCCGGATGTCATTCCAGCGCGTGGAAGGCTCGGCGTGAAACTTGCCCAGTTACCGGCATCTCATGCGCTCAGGTTGCCGCGAACGGAATCGGTTCAAGTTCCTTTCTTGACGAGGAATCGACTCGCAAAACAAGTACCGCTCACCCCTGAATGTCGAACTGCTCGGGATGGAGCGTGGCATCGCTCTTGATGAGGATGTTCTTGCCAACCAACTCCTCGAATTCGGCGAGCCAGCTTCCGTTGTTGCTCTTGAGCACTTTCACGGTTTCGGGGTTGACGCGAAGCAGAACGTCGGCGCCCTCGAAGTGCTTCTTCATCTTGCGCAACTCGACGTAAATCTCGTTGCATACCGTGGTGGGACTCTTGACCATGCCGGTGGCCTGACAGGTGGGGCAAGGGACCGAAAGCGTTCTTTCCAGAGATTGCTTGACCCGTTTGCGGGTGATGGCGACCAGGCCGAAGTCGTTGAATTGCAGAACTTTGGTCGGGGCGCGGTCTGATTTGAGAGCTTCTTCGAGGGCGGCCATGACCCGGAAGCGGTTCTTGCGGTCGTCCATGTCGATGAAGTCGATGACGATGATCCCGCCCAGGTCGCGCAGGCGAATCTGTCGGACGATCTCCGGGACAGCGTCGAGATTGGTCTTGACGATGGTGTCTTCGAGCCGCGCCGACTTGCCTACATATTTGCCGGTATTGATGTCGATGGCAACCAGGGCTTCGGTCTGATTGATGACTATGGAGCCGCCCGACTTGAGCCAGACCTTGGAGCGCAGGGCCTTGGAGATTTCGTCCTGAATGCCGAAGTGTTCGAAGAGCGGCGTCTCCTTGGTGTAGAGCTTGACGCGGCGCGTCAGGGTGGGCGAGAAGTGGTTGAGGAAGCGCACGATGCGCTCGTAGTTGGCCTCGGTGTCCACCCATATGTTGGTGAAGTTGGAGCTGACCTGATCTCTCAGGATGCGTTCGATCAGGGAGAGATCGTGATAGATGAGGGCGGGCGACTTGGAGCTTTCCGAGCGCTGCTTGATGTCGGCCCAGAGGTTCAGAAGGAAGCGCAGGTCGGCGCGGAGGTCTTCTTCAGACGCGCCCTCGGCGGCGGTGCGGACGATGAAGCCGCCGGATGCCTCGCCGCGCTCGTTGACCAGAATCCGCTTGAGGCGTTGGCGCTCCGTGTCGGACTCTATCTTGCGGCTGACTCCGATGTGGGTCACCGTGGGCATGAAGACCAGAAAGCGTCCGGGGAGGGCGATGTGGCTGGTGATGCGCGCGCCCTTCATGGCGATGGGTTCCTTGGCGATCTGCACCAGAATCTCCTGCCCCGGCTTCAACAGGTCGCTGATAATGGGCAGGTCGGAGGTCTGCATGGAGCGGCGCGAAGTACCGCCGCGGCGATTGGCTTGCGCTTGCTGACCGGCTTGCGCGCCGCGGCCGCGACGCACCTTGCCGCGGCGTTGTGCGCCGGAACTTTGGCCTCCGGCGGTCTGGCCTCCGGCGGAAGGCTCGTCCTCATCGTCGAATGCGTCCTCTTCGTCCCCGTTCTTGTCTTCCAGATTCAACTGGATGCGGCGTTCAAATTGCGCCTCTTGCAGCAGTTCGCCCAGGCCGCCGGAGCGAATCTGCGGGGGGAGCGTCTCCTCTTCATATTGCTCCATATCCTCGGCATTTCCGAGGCGATGAGGGCGGGGAGCGACGAACCCCTCCTCTTCGATGAGTTCTTCCTCGATGAGAACGGTGCCGGGAGCGTAGGCCGAGACCGAGGGCACGGAAGCGGGCTTTCCGTCCGCGAGTTGCGTGGGTTCTGGGGCGGGCTGTTCGTCCTTTGCTTTTTTGCCGCGGCCGAAGAGCCGAAAGCCGGTGGGGGGCAAGGGATCGACATTGTGATAGGCGACCGCATCGGCCCGCGGTTCGGCATCGGCGGCTTCCGTTGTTTCCTCGATCGGGTCCTCATTCTTCGTCGGTTCGGCGTGGAGGGAATCCTGAACTGCGTTTGGAGCAGACTCGTTGTCGATCGTCTCCTCCACAAACTCCAACTCCGCGACGGCACCCGGGGAGAAGCTGCCGGCTTCGGGCGAATGGGAGACGACACTCCTCGGCTCAGCGTCAACGGCAGGCTCGGTTTCGCGTTTGCGGTGCTTGGAGAGCGACTCTCCGGGCAGCAAACCGCTGCCGTCCCACGCCAGGGGCGCTTCAATCAGCGAAGCGGGCTTGAAGCCTCCGGCTGGAGGGACTGGTGCGGAGGCAGGCTCCAATTTGGGAGCATCGCCGGCAGGAGCGCCGCCATACTTCGAGAGCGATTCGCCGGGCAGGACGAATGGAGCCGGGGTGTGCTGGGCCGGAGTGGGGGCGGGAGCGTGTCCGGCGCGAGGCATCGTTGTCGGGGCGACGGAGGCATGAATTTCGGTGGCAACTTCTTGCCCGCTCAGAGCCGCGTCTTCGATGGATGCGCTTGATGCCTCTGCGTAATCGACCGAAGAATCCTGGGTCTCCTGCGCTTCGGCCGAAGGGGCAGCACCGCGTCCTCCGCGACGACGGCGGCGGCCCCGCCAACGCTTGGCGCCGGGTCCGCCTGAATCTTCGTCGGCGCTATCGGGCTGTGGAGAGAACGATGCCGATGGGAGCGCGGGAAGATCGCCGGTTTCCGGGGCGGCCTCAACGAGAAGGCGGCGGTCCTTGGCCTGACGGTCCTGCACCGACCTATCTGGGCGCTGCTCCGGTCGCTGCTCCGGTTTCAGATCGGATTTGGGCGTGGTGCGCGCAGATCGTTCTTCGGCACGCGCGTCGGAGCGTCCCGGTCCGGGCGCCGGGCGAATCTCGCGAGGAGGCACGGTGCTGCCGCTGGCCGCGGCCTTTTCGACCTCATCGGTCTCTTCCGGGTCGTCCAATTCCATGAAATCGGTTACGTAGAGGAAGGCATCGCGCTCCAGGCCCACGTCCACAAATGCCGACTGCATACCGGGCAGGACGCGAGTAACGCGCCCGTTGTAGATCGACCCTGCAAGTGTGTACTCGTTTTCGCGCTCGTAGTAGATCTCCGCGAGTTGGTCGTCCTCAAGGATTGCAAGCCGCGTCTCATGCGGCGTACTGGAGATGCAAATCTCTTTTGCCATCGTACCTTTCCGCCCGGCGGCTTGCGCTGGCCGGGACACGCGGCAAGGTTGGATGGTGACGCGAGAAACCGGAAGGAAAGGGGATGCGCGGAAGGGATGCCCGGTGAGTCGCTTGTGCGCGGGTTTTCGTCCGGCGCTCTACCCTTGGGGGCGGCGAACCGATGCGAATGTCCTGCCCAACGACCTGGACAAGTTGAACAAGCTGCACGAATAGTGCAAAGTGAACAAACTGTACTAAACGGCAATCCGATTGCCATGAGTTTGTGTGCAAAGAGTTTGTGGCCAAATATTCCGGGGTCCCCGGCGACAGGTCTTTGTCGCTGGGGTGGAAACCTGCCGCGATGCGCGGCTGGGCCGTTCCACCGTGGGCGCTTACCCGGCATTGGCGCGCGATCGGAGCGGAGCGTACCGGCCCCGATGCTCTTTGTTCCAGCGACGAGAACCTGTCGCCGGGAACCCCGCGAGCTTCCGCGCTATCCGTGCACCTTTTACGCTGGCAACGGTTTTCCCGTCTCTGCGTACTCATGAACCCAATCCTGCCGGGCGCGAGATCCATCCGGACCTGGCCGGCTAAATGCTTGAAACTCGATCTCTTGCGCCAGTACAGTTGCTGGAGCACAAGAGGCGAACCAAGGAATCGCGGTTCGGGCCAAAGGGCCGGAACCGCTCAATTGACGAACCGGCGCATACGCACATTCATCGCCACGCCCAGCGCCAGGAACGTAAACAACACCGAAGATCCGCCGTAACTCATTAACGGTAAAGGGATTCCGGTGACGGGCATAAACCCGATGACCATGCCCACGTTGACCGCGATCTGGAAGGTCAACACCGCTACCACCCCCATGATAATCAGGGATCCGGACAGGTCCGCGGCTGTTTGAGCGTTCTGAATCAAACGCATCAATATGAAGAAGTATAACAGCAGCACGAAAATCGCGCCGATGAAGCCATGCTCCTCGGCGAAAGCGGCAAAGATGAAGTCGGCGTGAGGGATGGGCAGGAAATCGCCTTGGGTCTGCGATCCCTTGGCCGCGCCTTTGCCCCAAACGCCCCCGGCGCCGACGGCAATCAGCGACTGACGAATCTGATAGCCGGTGCCCTTGGGGTCGTTGTCGGGGTTGAGAAAGCTGGTTAGACGTGCTTTCTGATACGGCTTCAGAATCTTGCCGCTCGACCATGCGCCGGCGATCAACACTAGGCCGCAGGTTGACAAGATCAGCGCTTGACGAAGATTGATGCCACCCAAAAACAGTCCGGCGACCAGGATCGGCGCGTAGGTGAGGGCCGTTCCCAGGTCGGGTTGAATCAAAACCAGCAACATGGGCAAGCCCACCAGCGCAAAGGCCTTGAATATCTCTTTCCAGTTAAGGTTGCGTCCGCCCAGATTGGCGAAGTAGCGGGCCACGGCCAGAATCAGGATCAGCTTGATCCATTCCGAGGGTTGAAACTGCATATGGCCGATTTTGATCCAGCGTTTTGCGCCCAGCGCCTTGTGCCCCACCGCGCGCACCGCCAGCAACGCCAGAATGCCGGCCCCGTAGGCCCAGGGAGAGAAGTCGATCAGCTTGTGATAGTCGATCTTGGAGAAGGCGAACATGGCCGCCACGCCGCCGGCAATATAGAAAAACTGCAACGTGGAGAAGCCGTGATATTTGGTGTGCAGCGTGGCTGAATAAATCTCCAAGACGGAGATGGCGCCGAGTGCCAGCACCATCGCCAGCAGAGTCCAGTCGAAATCGCGAAAGCTCAACAGGCGGCGCATATGTCCAGACTACCTACATCCCTATCGATATGACAACGCGCCGAAAGTACGCGCGCAAGGAGTCTTAATGGAAACGCTCTGATATGAAGTGACCCTGTCAATGCCTGCGCATCGGTGGGGTTGTTTTTGTCGTTGTCGTTGCTTTTGCTGTTTTTCGAAGGCAGGGCCAGCCGCAGCCGGGGCAGGTTTGAGCGACGATTGATCCGTCTGATATTCGCGGGTCGAAACCGCATAATCTTGATCCGTCGGGAGCTGCCTCTGACTAAAGTCGCGAGTCCGGCTGGGCCTGTCGCATAGAGCATACGAGGATTCTCCTTCGTGCCGGCTCCGGCTGCGGCTGGCTCTGCCTTCGATTTGGGTTGCGCTGTTCATTCGTCAGGTTTTTGCTTTTTCATTCTTTGGGAAGTTTTTGCTTTTGCCGTTGCCTTTGCCTTTCGTCAGGCCGCCATTTTCAGCTTGGCTGCCGCCTCCGCCTTGATGCCAATAGCCCAGACGAAGCCCAGCAGTTCGCGCCCGCGGCGGTGACGATCTTGCGCTGATCCTTGCCCGCCGCCGCCAGCCTGGCGTAGCGTTTGCCAAGCCTGACCTGCGCCTTCCAAGCAATCTCCTTGATCTCTTCCGGCATGCCTTCCTGTCGTTTGCGCAACGCCGGACCCACGCCAGGCTTGAGCCGATAACTCCAGGCCGCTTCGACGGCGATGCGTCTGAGATGCGCGTTGCCCGTCTTGGTGATCGAGCCGCGCTTTAACCGCTTGCCGCTGGAGTCCTCGCTGGGCACCGCGCCGCTGTACCCCATCAGTTGGCGAGCACTTTCAAAGCGTGTGATGTTGCCCAACTCCGCCGCAATGGTCACCGCCGAAATCTGCGCGATGCCACGCAACGCCTGCAAGCCCTTGACCACTTCCTGGATCTCAGGCGAGGCCAGCTTCACCGCTTCCGTAATGGCCTGCTCCAACCGCGCCACCCGTTCGCCCATGTGCTCGGCCTCGTGCAGATAATCCGACCGCGTCGACTCCTGCGCCATCCGCGGAAAGCGCAGTTGCCGCACCCAGGCCATGTAGGCCAGCGTCCATGCCTTCACGCCCGCTGCTGGACGCTGACCGGATCGGAGCAGGAATTTGCTCAGCCGATGACGCGCCCGCAACTGATCTTGTTTAGCCGCTTCGCGTGCCCGCACCAGATCGCGCAGCGCCTCCGAGCCCGCATCCGGAACCCACACCGCAGTCAGATCGCCGGACCGGTAGCTGCGCGCCAATCGTTCCGCATCCCGCCGGTCGGTCTTCACCCGGTCCCCGGCCTTCATCGGGACCAACGTCGGCGCAATGACCTCGCAAGCCACGCCCAGTTCGGCCAACTGCCGGTAGAGTGCGTAGCCCGTCGGCCCGGCCTCGTAGCAGGCGCGCAACTGATCCGCCGCGCCCAGCTTCTTCACCATCTTCCGGATCGACTCCGCGCGGTTGGCAATCGTACCGAGGCTGCGCACCTCGCCCTCCGGTTCCGCAATCGCAACAGCAATCGTGTCGGCATGGACATCGAGACCCAAAAATCGTACCTTTTCCTTCATGACCGGTTCCTCTCCGCATGTGGCTCTGAACTGTGTTCCTAAGTGGCTCACAGCTTAACCCACGGCCAGCGCAGTGGACCGGTCACTCCATGATGACTGAACAGCCAATAGCTGCAACGATCTTGAATAGCTACTGCCGCGGTTCGACATTCTCATCGTCTGCACTGGCCGTGCCCGCAACTCGATCTTTTCCCCATGTCTTGTAGAGGCCGAGAAAATCGTAGCTTTCAGTTCGTGCGCCAATCGAATGCCCATAAGCGAACAGCAGTTCCAGACCAGAAGATTCGATAATACCCGCCCGCATCGATCATCGCGGAAGACCGGGTCTGCGCCGCTGCAAAACTTTCGCGCCCATGGGAGAAGACCTCGGCTGACAGTTGCAGTTTTTTGCCGATCTCCCGCTTGACGAGAAAGTCGCTGTAAAGACAATCACGATACTGGGTCTGCGGAACGACGGCGTATCGAGACCGCCGCACAGACTCCACGAGCAGTTGCCGGGGGCGGAGCAATAGTGGACCTGCGGTCGCGGCTCAGTTGTGCTTGCCTTTCCACTCCTCGTAGGGGCCTTGGAAGTCTTCGATGCCGGTTTCCTTGAAAACCCAGAGGCGGGTGGCAACTTCATCGATCAGGTCGTGGTCGTGAGTTACTATCAGGACCGTGCCTTCGTAGCGCTGGAGGGCGATGTTGAGGGCGTTGATGGCTTCCAGGTCCAAGTGGTTGGTAGGCTCGTCGAAGATAAGTATGTTCGGCTTGGTGAGGATCAACTTGCAGAAGGCCAGGCGTGCTTGCTCGCCGCCGCTGAGAGCTTTGGTTTGCTTGTCGCCCTCTTCGCCGCTGAATAACATTTGACCTAGTATGCCGCGTATCTCTTCGGTGTGGGCGGCGGGATCCCAGCGATGGAGCCATTCGGCTACAGTTAGGCCGTGCTCGATGGTGGCGCCCACGTCTTGCGGGAAGTAGCCGATCTGAGCTTCATGGCCCCAGAAGACGGCGCCGTTGTCGAGGGCGAAGTCTTTGTCGGCTAGGCCGGGATAGTTGTTCAAGAGGCTCTTGAGCAGGGTAGTCTTGCCTGCGCCGTTGCGGCCCATGAGGCAGATTTTTTCGCCGCGCAGAACGTTGGCGGTAAAACTTTCGATAACCTTTTGCTCGCCGTAGAACTTAGTGATGTGCTTGAATTCGAGGACGTGCTTGCCGCTGGGGCGGGTTTGATCGAAACGAATGTAGGGGCGCGCGATATTGGAGCGGGCCAGGTCGTTGGTTTGCAGACGCTCGACCTCCTTGCGGCGGCTGGTTACTTGACTGGAACGAGTGCCTGCGGCGAAGCGGGCGATAAAGTCGTTGAGCTGGGCGATCTTCTTTTCACGCTGGGCGTTTTGCGACTCGAGAGTAGAGCGAATCTGGGTCTTGGCCATGACCATCTCGTCGTAGCCGCCGGTATACGTAATGATGGTCTGGTAGTCGATGTCGGCGGTGTGGGTGGTGACGCTGTTGAGGAAGTGGCGGTCGTGGGAGATGGCGATGAGGGTGCCGTCGTAGCCGTAGAGGAAGTCCTGGAGCCAGTGAATGGATTCTAGATCGAGGTAGTTGGTAGGCTCGTCGAGGAGCAGGGCTTGGGGCTTGCCGAAGAGGGCTTGGGCCAGCAGGATGCGGATCTTCTGGCCGCCTTGCAACTCTCCCATCTTGCGCTCATGGAGCGGCTCTGGAATGTCCAGGCCGTCGAGAAGAACGGCGGCGTCGGCCTCGGCGGTGTAGCCGTCCTCGTCGCCGATGACGCCTTCAAGCTCGCCGAGGCGCATCCCGTCGGCATCGGATAGCTCAGGCTTCTCGTAGATGCGGTCGCGCTCTTCGAGGGCGGACCAGAGCGGCTTGTTGCCCATGATGACGGTGTCGATGACGCGATAAGCGTCGAACGCGAACTGGTCTTGGCGCAGGACGCCGAGTTTGCGCGGGCGGACGACGCTGCCTTTTTGGGCGTCGAGTTCCCCGGTGAGAATCTTCATGAAGGTGGACTTGCCGGAGCCGTTGGGTCCGGTGAGGCCGTAACGGCGACCCTCAATGAATGCAACGCTCACGTCCTCGAAGAGCACCTTCGAGCCGTAGCGCATGGTGACATTGCTGACGCTGATCATTCTTTTCTATTTCCTGACGGTGGGCCGCGGCGGGGTCCCGGCTGCGGCGGTCGGATAAAGCTGGGTTGAGTCGAGGTTTTGGGGCAGCGCGGTTTGCTTTCCCAGGTCTCAACTTCAGTATCTGTGGTTCCCAGGTACGCCTGGAGAATATGCACTCTTCCAGTTTCTCATAGTAGGGCGTCCCGTCGTCGGCTCTGGAATCGCTTTGAATTGCTAACTCCGGGTGAAGGTTGTTGCCAAGACCAAGCGGGTGACGCCAATTACAACCGCCCGGACGAAAGGGGACTTGAGTTAATCGCTCGATCTTGCATTTTTGCCAAGTTTTCGCCACAATGATTTGGAGACTTCCCCGTCTTGGCCGTGGCCATCCCCGCTCAAGGCTCCCGGCATGAACTTTGCACAGATCGACCCCGCGAAAATCCTCAACGATGGAACGATCGGACTCAGCTTTCTCCTGGCGTTGTTAGCGTATTTCTTGCTTCAACGAGAACAGCGGGCACCGAAGGCGCGCGATTCTGCGCTGAAATCTATCAAAGAGTTCATGATTTTCGCGGTTGCCGTGGCGTGTCTTGGGCTGGCAGGCGAAATAGCGCGGCCGCGATTCGCATCAAAGCCGGCAAATCAGTTCTACGCCACTGCGCCGGTTCCTTGCTCTGCAATCCACGAGTGCCCATGTATTGGCAAGACTCTGATGGGGTTGGCGGTAGGGGTAGGGATTTTGTTTCTGGCCGCTGCGGTACTGCTCGGCACGGATTGGGCGTTGACAAAAGCTGTGCGCTGGCTTTCCTGGATTCCTCGAATTGTTTTTGATATCTGCCTTTTCGTCCTGTGGCCACTCTGCGTTTTTCGGAAGACTCGATCTTGGGCGGGAACGGGCTTTTTCATTGCATCGCAAACTGATCGCGCTCCGGAGACGGCGCGAAGCAACTGAAAGTGCGAGGATTCTCCATTCCCCGTTCTCTTGCAGCCGTTCACTGCCGAATTCCGCCGTTCGCTGCTTCGGCTTTGGCTTGACCGGGGTCCGCGGTTACTCTAGTTCTGGATTTTCAGTGCTCTGGATTTCTTCGGCTTCCGGGAATTCAGGGGCAAGGCCGGGCGCGATTTCGCCGATGGCGACGAATTCATTTGAGGAGATTGCAACCATGTCCAAAGCAGTCAAGTACGCCGAGAAAGTCGCCGTCTACGCGGCCAAGGGCGCGTGGGTCGTCTATGAGCGGCTGAACCGCATCAGCCCCAACCCCTCCTTTACGCCCAAGTGGAGCGACCAGCCGCTGCTGAAGAGCTATCAGAAGGAGAAGCCGCCGCTCGGCTGGCCGCGCACCACCGACTCTCTTTGTCCCAAGTGCGTGCCCGAGCTGCGGAAGCAGATATTGGACGGCAAACTGCCCCATGAAGTTCTGCTCAATGAAAAAGTGGGTGAGATCAAGGCTCAGATCGTTGAGCGAGACGGCAAGATTCTGATGGTGAAGGACTGCCCCAAGCACGGCCACTTCGAGGACGTGATGTCCATGGACCCGGCCTTCTTCAAGCACCTTGAAGAGAGCTTCCCCGGACGAGATATTCGCGCCCACGGCAAAGCCGACGAAGAGTTGCACAACCACGGCACCTCGACCGTCACTCACGGACGCGGCTCGGTGCTGACCATCGACATGACCAACCGCTGCAACATGATGTGCGATCCCTGCTTCATGGACGCCAATCAGG